>CAZIFH010000022.1:0-20411 GCA_964539065.1 uncultured Candidatus Bathyarchaeia archaeon
TAATTTAACTTTTCTTATCCTTCTTCGTTACTAAGAAAGTTTCCAGTCACCTTACTTCTGTTTCTTATACAAAATTGTAAGAGCATAAAAAACTTTGTTGATGTTTTCGAGAAAGTTTTCTGCTTCGTATCTTATTAAAAAAAATAAAATTGGGGGGTTTATGCTACTTTTCTTTGCAGTGTTATTACTGCTACGATTGAGGCTAGAGCTGCTATAAGTGACAGAACAATAGCTGCGTAAATTGCTGTTAACGCTCCTGAAGCGTTTGAAGCGGCAGAGTCAGCAGCTGTCTTAGCAGCCGAAGCGTTTGAAGCGGCAGAGTCAGCAGCTGTCTTAGCAGCTAAAGCATTCGTATTAGCAGATGAAGCAGCAGAAGCAGCAGAATCAGCAGCTGTCTTAGCAGCTAAAGCATTCGTAGCAGCAGAAGCAGCAGATGAAGCGGCATTTTGAGCGTAGGTTGAGACGCTGGTTAATTGAATAGTCAAGTTAGACTCAACGTCACTTAGTTGAGTAGACAAGTCACTTAATTGAATAGTCAAGTTAGACTCAACCTCTGTGAGTCTGTCTAAGACTGGCTTGTTAAGTTCAGAAGTTACTGTAAATGTGGTATACGCTACAAGCTTTGGAAGAATGTATTCGTCTTCAACCTCGTATAAGCAAACTCTGTGCAGTTTAGGTGTCTCGTCAAATCCTGCTGCTAGCATCTTAAGGATGAAGTCACCTTTCCCGCTGTCCATAAAGTAGACTGTCCAGCCACTACTATCACAAGCGTAAAAGTCTTTTTCGTCAATAAGAAGGTTGTAAAACACGTCGTATTTCAGTCCGCAACCAGTGAACTCCACGATTGTTTCTCCGTCGTTCGAGAATGTGCTCGGCGTCACTTTAACTCCTGGCAAAACAGTGAATATTGCAGATGCGGATGTTCCTGCAGTGTCATTTTCTACAGCACTGACAGTTTGCTCGCCGCCATGAGCGTGAGGAAGCGTGAAAGTAAATGTCCAATAGCCGTTAGTGTCAACCAGAAGTTTAGTGGCTAGTTCCATTGTTGACCCTTCTTTCACATCAATGTAAGACCATGTTACGTTCACGTGGTATTTCTTATCCGCAGTTGACGCGGTGAACCCGAATCCTTCAGCTGTAACCTGCACGTTTTGGCATGGCACACCCTCGTCGGGTGTAAGAACCACTGTTGGAATCACGTATACGCAGAAGTGGAATTTGATTTTTGTGTCGTCAATTACGATTTTGTGGCATCCTATCTTAGTTATCGGAATTTGTATTGTAACTTTGAAGTATCCTGTGCCGTTTGCTGATGTGGTGGCGACAACTGTGGTGCCATCCCATAAGATTCTAAGTTCTCCTGGATGGAAGTAGTTACCAACAATGGTCAAATCGCCTTTTACTTTAACATTGACTCCAAGCGCGCAAAAATCGGTGGTGTTACCAAAGAGGTAGGTAAGATATTTTTGTTTTTGCGCGCCAACCTGTATCAAGCCTCTGTGATATTCAGTGAAGTCAACCGTAGTATACCCTGGTTTCTCTACAGCGCGGAATGTCACAGTTGTTGCATCGCGTGATTGGTTTCCCGGATCAGATATTACCTTACCTGCGTCTGGAGCGTTCATGGAATATGTGAATTGGCCGTTCTCGTCAATAGTGATGAACGTTGCGAATGTTACATATCCAATTGGAGAAGCCCACGTTCTATAGTAACTTAAGTTAACGTGGTTGCCGCTTACTTGTGAAGCCGGAGTGAATCCATATCCTTTAAGGGTTATTGCAGCTTGCCCAGGTCCCCATGTTGGTGTAACCTCAAGCTTGCATGTTACTGTTATAGGTCGGTCGGTTACTGCAACTGCGGCGGTTTGACCGTCATAAGCTTTGATGAACCATTGTCCACCAGCATATTGTTTAGGTATTGAACCGTTAATCCAATCAAATCCTACAGAGTAGCCTGGATAAGTTGTTGTGTCAATGTTTGTGTCCCTTATCTTGGCTACAAGGAATGTTGGACCGTACGCCTTGTCGTTTACTACGTCTAGAGCGGAGCCCCCGTTTCTACTAAAGTAGAGTGTAACTTGACCACCACTGAAATCTACTTTTCCAAAGTAAAGTTTTACATCTCCTCCTGCTTGAACAGAAATCGCTGGACTTGGCGGCTCAATTGCGTCGATAAGTATGTTTCCAACTGAGCCAAGTGAAGGTTTTGGAACAGCTGTTAATGCCGCTGCAAAAATTAGCATCGTAAGCAAAAGTAGAGATATTTTTCGCATTTTCCTTTTTTCTCCTTTAAATGTTTGTGTTTAAATGTTTCATTAAAAGGGTATTTATATCTTGTGTTAACAGTCTGCTACGTTCTGTATACAAAAAGCTAAGATTAACAGCTAAATCTATACCAAGATAATATTCCAGTACGTATCCTGCGACAAACAAGTCTTATATCCATCTAATATGTTGCGAACAAATGCTTTTTTTGAGAAGGATGGAGAGGAGAGACGCTGCGAGAACAAATCTTGCGCATAGATCACAAAACGTGTGGGACATGGAAACAGTTATAAACCTACGGTGGATTCAGCCTAGAAAAAGTGAGACGTATAATCCCCCTGAAACAGTTTTTTTCAAGAAGCTTATATCCTAAGGAACAGACGGCTGCCTCAACAAAATTTTGCAAAAGAATAGTTCTTTCCTGAGAAAGGAAGGCGGAGACACATTTTAACTCAAAATTTTCGTCGTTACAGTTTAAAGTTACCTCTTTAAAGTCCCATTCTCCTTCTTGAAGTAGCTTTACGAAAGCTTCAAACGGCTGCTTAAACTTTAACCTTAGATAAATGCCGTACCATTTTCCAGCTTGAAACCAAAGACGCTGCAGTTCCTCACCGTTTTCCCCATAGGTTTTCTGAACAAAATAGTCTAAAATGTCTCTAGGCAAGTATACTGCGCCTGCTTTTCTTGGCACATCAAGAACTTCAAGAGTGTCTAGAACCTCTTTTAAGCTTCGATTCATTTCTGAAGCTCGAACAGCCTGCTCAAAAATTTCAGTCACATAACCATACAAGGTTTTTCCTTGAGTACGCGCCTCCAAAATTAGCTTCGAAACTAGGTCACTTGGCGCCCTAATAAGTTTCTGCTTCTTCGAATCACGCTTAAACATCACTTATTCAACAGCTTCGTGAATCTTAAGTTAATTATGCCTTTCAAAACTTCTCCTTGGCTAAGGTTGTACCCAAGCGAGTTTAAGGCGCCTTCCAGAAACTTGCTGAAAAGCTCCGTGTACGAGGCTGAAAACTTTGAACTTAAACAAGTGAGAAAAACGTTTCCTTTTTCTTCAAAAACTTTAAACTCAGAAACATCCCAGAAACACCTTTTAATTGACTCCTCAAACATTTTTAAGTTTCCATAATAATGGCCGTACCATTGTCCAGTCTCGTACCAGATAGCGCTGGTTTTTTCCTTACCAACCTGGTTGTACGCAGTTTCAGCCAGTTCATATATTATCTTTTCAGGAAACATTGTGAAACAAGCGTCTCTCGCCGCCTTAATCATCCATTTGTCGTCCACGAGAGCTTTAAGTGTCAACCCCATCTCGTCAGCCCGAATGGCTTGTTCAAGAACCTCATTAACATATTCGTACAGCGTTCCCTTCTTGTACGAAATCTCCGAAATCTTGTCAGCTAAATCTAATCTTGCAGCCAACATCTTTCTTTTCATTCGTCACAATCCTCCAGCAACATCCGTAAACTATGGAGATAGTAAACAATAGGAATATAGTTACGTCACCTTTATAATTTATTTATGACTAAAGCAGATACCAACAGAAAAGCTTTAAAACCGCCTTTTTCTAAAGTAAAAAATAATACTCAAAAAACTAGAAATATTTAAATAACCTAGCAAGAATCTTAATGCGACTATATGAAAAGAAAAGGCAGATTCTTGAAAACATCTCAAAAAACAAATAAATAGCAATCAGATCCTGCCAAACACGGTTTTGCTATAAACGTTTTAAAATTATCTTTTATGGAGAACCATCTCTTGGACTATGCCGTAGAGACCTTCCAGCTTTCAAAAACGTTCGAAACCAAGGAAAAAGGTCATAAACGAACCGTCAGGGCAGTTGATCAAGTAAACATAAAGATTAAAAAAGGAGAATTCTTCGGCTTGTTGGGTCCAAACGGCGCGGGAAAAACGACTCTTATAAAAATTCTTTGCACAATCATCCTTCCAGACGAAGGCACAGCTAAGGTCAATGGATTCGACATTCTTAAGCAACCGCACGAGGTGAGAAGCAATTTCGGATGGTTTCACGGCGAAACAGGTGGACGTTCCCTGTATTGGAGGCTAAATGCAGAAGACAACCTGAAGTTCTACGCCTACCTGCAGAACGTCCCAAAAGAGGTTGCTAAAAAAAGAGTTGACTCGCTTCTAGAGTTCTTCGAGCTAACTGAGAACCGGAAGAAGCTGGTTAAGGAATACTCAACTGGAATGAAGGTTAGAGTCATGCTTGCCCGGGCGCTGCTTCATAATCCTCCAATTCTTTTTATGGATGAACCGACCATCGGGCTTGACACAATCAGCGCTGTGGAGACACGAAAGCTGCTGAAGGCCCTTAACACCGAACTTGGAAAGACAATAATTTTCACAAGCCACAACATGTTCGAGGTTGAACAGCTATGTGACAGAGTAGCTATAATGAGGAAAGGCAAGATAATAGCTGACTCTTCAGTGTCGCAGCTTAAGGATATGTTGAGAGACATAAGAGCCGTTGAAGTTGAGGTGAAAGACAAAGCAGATGTACAGAAAGCTGCTAAAAACCTTGCAACAGTTTCTGCTGTTAAAAAAATCTTAGAGACCAAAAACAATGCATCAGCCCACGTAATAAGGGTTCAGGTCGAAAACGAGTATGAAGCTATTCCGTTAATAGCTGAAAAAATTCGTTCATTAGGAATTAAGGTTTCAGCAATACGGCAGTCTGAACCGCCATTTGAAGAGATATTCGTTAAACTTGCAAAAGAGGAAATATAAACATGAATGTTGAGCAAATGCTCGACCTTTTCAGAGAAGATTTTCCACGCCGCTCATCAGAAATAACACATATATGGGCTGTTTTCTGGGCTAACTTCAAAATCTTCCTTTCTTACAGAACTTGGGTAATCACCGAAACCATGAGTACCGTAGCCTCCATCGTCATGTACTCCTTCATGGGGCTTCAGGTTGACGTTAACCGATTCTCTATAGTTGGGTATGGAAACGTTAGCTGGCTGGCGTTCGCCATCGTCGGCATCGCAACTGCAAACTATCTGTGGATGTGCATTAGCCGAATAAGCCATTCTTTACAGCATGAAGTTGCTGAGGGAACATTAGAGCCTATAGTTTCATCATTGATCAAGTTGAGGTCATATATAATTGGACAGTCTATTCGAGGCTTTCTCGTAAGCTCATATTTTATGTTTGGCGCTTTGCTAATAGGAATCTTTGTTCTCAAAGTGCCCTTAGTAGTGACAGCTGAAACTCTCCTCTCATTCATCGTTATTCTTGTAATGATGATCGTAAGCTACGCAGGTATAGGCATAATGGTAGCTGGAATAATCCTAGTTTATAAAAAGGGAGATCCAATGACATTCATTCTGGCAAGCATAACAGAGTTTCTTGGAGGCGTACTTTTTCCACTAAACTATCTACAAGGCTACCCTGTTCTTTATGGACTAGCATGGTCTATGCCGTACACCTATGCCTTGGACGCTGCGCGAAGAGTGCTTCTCACAGGAGCAACGTTAATTTCGCCTCCTGTCCTTAACGACCTTGCCATACTCATGATCTTCACTTTGGTTTTCCTGCCCTCTGGCTTGCGGACTTTCAAGTGGGGAGTTGACCGAATAAGAAGGGAAGGAACTGTAGCAACCTATTAGAGGCGCTTGACAATGGACCACGAAAAACTAATTGCTCTCATGTCCACAAAGACTCTCCGCGAGAAAACCCCAATTCATCAAGTAGTAATCTCGTTCATCATTAGAGACTTCAAGATATGGTGGACCTACAAGTTCTGGCTTACCCTCGACATCACAAGCAACCTGCTGTTAATAGCAACTTATTACCTTTTCTCTTTGATTACTAGTTCACAACATGTTCAAGACGCAGGATACGTAACAGGCGGATACTTCACATTTGCCTTAATCGGGATTGCCTTCCAACAGTATGTTTTCTTTGCTGTGCAAAGCGTAAACCAAAGCGTTAGAGAAGAGCAGATTAACGGCACAATGGAAACTGTGCTTTCATCAGCAACCGACTTCAAAGTTTTCCTTCTAGGCGAAACTTGCTTCTTCTTCATTATCAGCTCAGCTTTTCTCTTCGTTTCGTTTTTTGTCGGACATCTTCTAGGAGCAACCTTTACAGTTACCATTGGGTCTATACTTTCAGCCGTTATACTCTCAACGCTGTTGATAGCAAGCCACATGACTATTGGAGTACTAAGCGCAGGAGTAATCATGAAGACAAAACAGGGAGACCCGTTGACATGGACGTTCTCGTGGATTACCCAGCTTGTCTCAGGAGTTTTCTATCCGTTAAAACTTCTTCCATGGTATCTTGAATGGGTTGGAAAAATCTTTCCATTAACTTACTCACTTGACGGAATTAGACTATGCCTACAAAGCGGTCAGAGCATAGCATCTCCCGTTGTCTTGAACAATGTTCTCAGCCTTCTTATTTTCACAGCGGCGGCAACGCCGATAGCAATTTACGTTTTCAAAATGGGATACGACGCCGCTAGAAAGGATGGTTCCCTTGGACAGTACTAACTTTTCCCTGAACGTTTCCCTAAAACTTTCTTATCGTCTAGAAATCTTATCATGTTTAAAGATGACTATCGGCTTGTGTCTAAGGCTTCTAAGCATGCCCCAGCTTACTTTAGTTGCATCAACTCCAAATTTTTCCGCCATGTCCCAAACCGTTCTCCCAGCACCTGAGCCGCGACACTTATGAGTAGCCTCAGCCAAATCTAAGGCAACATCAACATTTATCTCTGAACCTGCGATAGCTAAAGGAGTTGACCTACGTTTCATGCGAAAAACTCTTCCAGCAACGTAGGCCAAAAAGCCTAATGTGTAAATGCCTTTCAGCACGTTAGATCTATGTGTAAAATGAAATGTTCCCAAAGAATACGTCTTGTCAGTGTCTACAATAATCACGACAACTTTTTTGCCAAGTTTTTTTTCTAAATACGAACGGATCTCTTCGGCTACTAGATATGGTTCCTCGAGAGGTAAGCTCACATATGAGTATGGAAGGTTACTAGCATCTATTCCACCTTCGGAACCCCAAAGCAAAGATTCCGAGACCCCTCCGTACCATAAAGCCACCTGCTTGTGGGCACTTCCTTCTTTTGCAGGGTAAGCTCGTAGCCTCTGTATATTTTTTTCTTTTAATCCGCAAACCCGTCCTAGAAATATTCCCCATACAATCCTCATCCAATAATTTGCTAATAGACGAGCCATTATTCCAGGCTGCACTTCGCTTTCATTTACAATGCGTCCCTTAGCAGTTGACAACGCTTTTTCAGAAACGGCTATGATGTCTCCGTCATCAATTTTTCCTTCAAGAGAGTCCGCTATGATTTTTAAGTAATCTTCAAATGGCATCCAATATTTGGTGCTAATCGCTTTGGCTACGTAAGAATCCCTAATCATTTTCTTAATTACAAAAGTAGCATTCTACTTAAATATGATTCAAGTGGAAGACAATTTTAAAACAACGCAAAAATTTGTTTTTATAAGCTTAACTCATTTCAGCTCACGAATGAGTTAATAATAAGTGTCCTTAATTCTAAGCAATGGAGATTTTAAGAGTGAAGACTAAAGTCTTAGATGTCTCAACACGCAATGATCTTATAGCGGTTTGTAAGGAAGAGGCGTTCACCCTCAACATTGTTGCAGCTTTATGTTACGACATATTTCTGCGCAGCCAAGACAAAAAAAGATGTTTCAATATCCTTTTGATACTTGAATCTCCGAAGATAATTCTAAAGTATCGTTCTAAACCTATTAAAGAAGGTGAAGTCAACCTCTTAATTGTTGACGAGAAAACCTTCGAAAAAGACGTTGAAACCGAGTGGCTTGGAGGCCTATTAACAGAAAACATGCTTATGCCGTATGAGCCGTTAATCAACGAAGATTTTCTGTGGCAAAAAGAGGTACAAGCAAAAAAGAAGCTTATAACCGAAGATCTTGACAACCTTGTAGTTGAGTACCCTGAAATATGTCATGATCTTCTAATCAAGCCTGAGTACTTCATGTTTGAGGCGATGGCTCGTAAAGCTTCGCTTTACCCTCCAATAATGTACAAGTTTATGAAAGTTTTTGAAGACAACCATAAGATTGAGAATTTAAGTGCAATACAAAAAGGATTCTACACCGCCTTAAAGTTACTGGAAAAGGAAGGTTCTATATCGTATTTTGATGGGTACATCAAGGTTACGGCGAAATATGTTAGATCTGTTAAAAGCGTAAAAAAGCGTACATTGCTTGTTTTTAAGATTGTACGCAACATGTTGCTTCGCCACAGCTTAGAGATTTTTCCAAAAATGATGCGCTCACTTCTGGAAGATTACAGGCTTTACATAGAATATCTCAGAGAACCTGAAAGAGCAAAGATAAATTTTCTGCCTGAACTTGAAGACACAAAAAAACACGTTTTTATTCCAACCTCCTCAGGGCTTATTCAACTTTCAGACAAAGTGACGATTGAGGATTTCGCCAAAAAAGAATTTCCTGAAAAACTGGATTTGAAAGTAAACCTTGAAAAAATAGGAGGCGTCTTGAACGCCGTTTATTTACTGAGAATTCCAGGGGTTAATGAAGAAAAAAGGATAGTTGTGAAGGTTTTTAAGAACTGGTATGGGTGGAAATGGTTTCCACTGAAACTTTGGACATTTGGCACCCGAGGATTCAACGTTTTAGGAAAGTCGAGAATGGAAATGGAATATACCATGAACCGTTACATGTCTGAAAATGGATTTAACGTGCCTCATATTATTTACATGAGCCTAAGGGAAAAACTGATTTTTCAAGAATATATTGAAGGCGAAAATCTTTCAAATATAATCAAAAAGATTTATGCGTCAAAACAGAATGAATCTGGTCTGGTTGAAATTGTTAGACGAGCTGGAAATGAAATTGCAAAAGTTCACAGCCTTGAAATAGCATTGGGAGACTGCAAACCTGAAAACATCTTAGTCACCAAAGACGAAAAAATCTGGTTTGTAGATTTAGAGCAAGCTGAAAAGGGTGGAGATCAAGCGTGGGATTTGGCTGAATTTCTTTATTACTCGGGACATTATGGTTCTTTTTCTTCCATCGAGTTAATTCAGAAAGTTACGGAGGCGTTTATCGAAGGTTACATAGAATCAGGAGGAAAACTTGACAACGTAAGGAGAGTGGGGTCTCCTCGGTACATTAAGGTTTTCAGTTTCTTTACGTCTCCTCACATCATTGTTTCCATTTTTAATGTTTGCAAAGGGAAACTAAAAAATAACTAATAAAATGGTTCACATTAATTGTTAATCGCCATTGTTTGTGAGGCCAGAAAATGAAGCGCGTAACTTTAAATTTTTATGGCGGAGTTAACGAGATAGGCGGAAACAAAATTCTCTTGGAAGATGGAAAGAGAAAACTTTTTTTTGATTTTGGGCAGTCTTTCTCGATGGGAAAAGACTACTTTACCAGTTCGCTTATGCCAAGAGGGGTATGCGGCCTAAAAGACTATTTTGAATTCAATCTGCTGCCTAAAATTAAAGGGCTTTACAGCGAAAAACAGTTGTTGTATACAGATCTCCGATATTTTGAGCCGAGGTTTGACGCGATTTTTCTTTCTCACGCCCATTTTGATCATATAGCACACATAAGCTTTGTAGATGAAAAAATTCCTGTGTACTGCGGTTCCGGAACCAAGTTTTTTTTGGAATCTATGGAGAAAACATCTTCGATGTCTCTTGGAGAACATCCATACAACACGTTTAGAACAGGAGACATCATCAAAATTGATCCAATAAAGATAGAGCCAATTCACGTTGATCATTCAGTGCCTGGAGCTTACGGCTTCATAATCCAAACCTCTAAGGGAACAATCATTTACACTGGAGATTTGAGAGCGCATGGACCGAAAAAGGAGATGACAGAAGAGTTCATCGTTAAAGCGTCTAAAAGCAGCCCGGGTGCCTTAATCATTGAAGGAACAAGGGTAGTGGAGAAAAAGTCTCGGATCAACTATTCAGAATTAGAAGTTAAAGAGAAAGGCAACGAAATTGTGTCTGGAACAAACAAAATTGTCTTCGTTGCACATCATGGACGAGACATCGACAGGTTTCAAACAATGTACGAAATAGCGAAGCAGAACAACAGAAAAATAGTAGTTTTCCCCCGGTTGGCTTACTTACTGAACAAGCTTGTTGAAGACGAGCATTTAAATTTTCCTAATCCTCTTAAAGATAAGAGAATACTTGTTTACTTCAAAAGAAAAAGAACTGGAACCTTCTGTGAAGAAGATTATTTTGTTTGGGAAAGACCTTTTATGAATAAAATGGTCAACGCAGATTATGTTCATGAAAACCAAAGCGAATTGATAATGGACTTGGACTTCTACCAGTTTGGTGAGCTCATCGACATTAAGCCTAACAGAGGAAGCCATTTCATACATAGCATGAGCGAACCTTTCAGCGAAGAAGACATTGAAGATCAAATCATGCGCAATTGGCTTAAACATTTTAAGATGGAGTTTCACCAGCTTCACGCATCTGGACATTTAAACAGAAAAGAATTGTTAGAGATGATTAAACAGATTAACCCAAAGAAAGTTTTTCCAGTTCATACAATAAACCCAAATTTTTTCAAAAAAACAAAGAGGAAAGTTGTGACAATAGAAAAAGGGAAAAAATATAAGCTGTGATTTATGATATGTCGTGAAAGAAAAATTTTAAGTGTCTTCCTCCATTTTTACGGTTAAACCGTAACCCTTACTAAAGTTCACTCATAATTAATAGCTTCAGCCGAAGGGAATAATATTGCAGGAAGAGATTCAGGAAGGAAGCAACGTGCTACTATATTTAGACAGGCGCAGAAGCTATTTAGTCAAGATTGAAAAAGAGAAAGACTTGCATACACATAAGGGCATTATACATTTAAGCAACCTAATAGGTAAAGAGTATGGCGCACGAGTAAAAAGCAGCTTAAACACCGAGTTTATTGCATTAAAACCAAACATTAAAGATTACATTTTCAAGATGGCTAGAAAAACTCAAATAATCTATCCTAAAGACGCCGCTTTGATCATTATGTTTAGTGGCATTCAGCCAGGAAGCATTGTCGTCGAGGCTGGTACGGGAACAGGTGCATTAACAGCTGCGTTAGCCAGCTACGTTAAACCTTCTGGCCGTGTCTACAGTTACGAAATCAGATCTGAATTCATTCAACCAGCTAAAAAAAACCTTGAAAAAGCTAGCGTCTCAGAATTTGTAGAAATCAGAGGCCAAGACATTACGCTTGGAATACAAGAAAAAAACGTGGATGCCATCGTGTTGGATTTAGCAACACCTTGGCTTGTTGTTCCACATGCTTATAACGCCTTAAAAGGAAGTGGCACCGTTGTCTCATTCAGCCCAACCATAGATCAAGTGGTCAAGATGGTAGAGTCGTTAGAAACAGCGGGGTTTGTGGATATCGAAACTGTTGAATGTTTACTTAGAGGGATACAGGCAATAAAGGGAAAAACAAGACCGGAAACATTGATGACTGGCCACACGGGCTACATCACCTATGCTCGAAAGGCGCTGCTGCCTGAGTTAAGTTCGTTTGTTCAGGCAGAAAATTGAAAAAATAATGAAATGTTCTGAAACAATATATTTAATTTATGCATCTGATGCTTAATAAAAGATAAAGGTTAACTCTGCAACTCTTTTATTAAGAGAGAATACTGAGAAAAACTGGGGCATACAAACGTTGGAAACGCAATCTGAAAAAAAAGGTTTGTTTCATAAGATTGGAAAATTGAGAAAAGGCAGGTTAGTTGCACCCTTACTACTTCTGTTGCTTCTTTTGCTCAGCAACCTCATTATTCAAGGAGTTTTAATGTTGGTTTTGAAGACTTCAACTCCTCTGCATACTCCAATATCTGGAAGCATGGAACCAACGTTGAAGGTTGGAGACTTGTTAATCATTCAAGGCGGTGTTACAGGAGCGTCTGTATATGCCCATCCAAGTGATGGAGACATCATTATTTTCCATAACCCCATGAACTATGACGGGATCCCTATTGTTCACAGAGCAGTCGACAAATACCAGGTTAACGATACATGGTACATTGTTACTAAGGGAGACCATAATTTCTTTGTAGACAACTGGCCTGGATTTCCATCTGGGGGAAACTATGGCGTCGCAGGGTGCCCCGAAAGTTACATCATAGGTAAGGTAATATTTTCGATTCCATATTTAGGAGGGGTCTTGAGTAAGTTTGATGAATCTATAGTAAACCTTGGTGTCATTGCTTTCACGGCAAGACAACTTATAATAATCGTTTTGCTCATAGCATTCGCTTATCTTGAACTTACAGGCTCAAAAGAGGAGAAAGATTTAACTTCTGAAAGATCTCAGAATAAAGAAAGAAACAATAGTTTCTTTTACAAAGGTCAAGGTGCATCTAATTTGGCTAGTATAATCTTGCGATGACACTTTATGAAGGACTTTTCCAGGCAACTGTTAAATGTATTTTGCGGAAACAAAAACTTAAAATATAGTATAGATGTGTCATGCACCTTACTTGCAACCTAAAGAGATTCTAGTCAAGGTAATTTGCGCCTAACAAATTATCCGGGAAGGATTGTAAGTTTTTTGGCAGCCTTTATAAGACTTAAATAGTCTTTCAACTTTATTATCCTTTTATTAAGGAACACTTTGTAACAAGATGCTTTTATAATATATTAGAAGGTGCCTAAATGCCACAGATTCAAGCTAAAGTAAAAATCGAAAACGTTGTTGCTTCCGCAACATTAAATCAGAAAATTGATTTGAAGGCAGTTGTGAAAATTTATCCTGGAGTAGAGTATCGACCTGAACAGTTTCCAGGACTTGTTTTCCGTCTCAAGAGACCGAAGACCGCCACACTAATCTTCAATTCTGGCAAAATGGTTTGTACTGGAGCAAAATCTGAGAATGAAGCACGTGGTGCAGTTATGAAGGTTATTAGGGAACTAAAAAAGAATGGAATTGTAATAATTAGTAAGCCTGAACTGAAAATACAAAATATTGTTGCTTCAGCTAATCTTGGCGGAATGATAGATCTAGAGAAGTCTGCTTTTACGCTTGGAAAAACCATGTATGAGCCTGAACAGTTTCCAGGCTTAATTTTCCGTATGGATGAGCCAAAAGTTGTGATCTTGCTCTTTGCCAGCGGAAAACTGGTTTGCACTGGAGCTAAAAAAGAAGAAGACGTCTATAAAGCTGTAAATAAGCTTCACGAGAGGCTGGAAAAAGAGGAACTAATTTATTATACATAGCAACGGTTTGTCAACGTTTTAACTTTTGAAATGTTCCCAGCCTCTTGGTTTTAGAGTTAACGCTTTATCCTGTAGTTTGAGCTCAAGTTTTTTCTCTTTGATTGCGACACCGATTTTTGTTAATTTGGTTCCAAGATTTGTCACGGCAGTTTCCGCCTTGTCCCAAAGATCAGGCTTCACTATCACAACAAGCTCATATTCTTCTCCTCCATAGAGTGCAAGCTCAAAGGGGTCAAGGTGAAAGGTTCTAGCAAAATCGATGACTTCAGAAGCAACTGGAATCTTGTCGATTCTGAAACCAACGTTGCTAGCAACAGAAAGTTCATGAAGGCTCCAAACTAAACCGTCACTTGAGTCAATCGAAGCTGACAAAGCACCTGTTTCTGCCAATGCAATTCCCTCTTTAAGTCGAGCTTTAGGCGTAAAAACAGCTTCAGTTAATGGATTCCAAATTTTTTCAGGTACTACAATTTTTTCTAGAAGAATTTTTAGTCCAGCCGCTGTCTTTCCAAACTCTCCTGTGACAGCCACTATGTCACCTGGTTTCGCTTCGCTTCTTTTCACCAAAATTTGGCTGTTGCAGAAGCCCAGAAGTGAGCAGCTGATAACTAGATCAGAAGATTCGTTTGTGTCCCCTCCAACCACATATGTCCCATATTCCCGTGCACCATCATTCAAACCTAAAGCTAACTGTTGCACGTCATTCTCCGTGTAGTTTCGTGGCAAGCCAAGAGAAACCAAAATAGCGGCTGGACTTACTCCTTTAGCAGCAAAGTCGCTTATGTTCATAACCACAGCTTTTCTGGCTGCCTGTCGCAGGGTCATGCCTTCTGGAACGTCAGTTTTTCCGACCAACATGTCCGTTTTTATAACTGCAACTTTATTTTGATCAAATTGGACAGCTGAGACGTCATCTCCGAAGGGAACAGCTGCTTCTGGCATCATCTCCAAACAGTTTTTTATTATTTCTATTAATTTCCTTTCGCCTAATTCACTAGTCTTTCTCACGATCGAATCTCCATACATAATAAATGAACGAATCCCTTTTAAAGAATCTTCGTGAAACAAAAATGACTAAATCAAAAAAGAACCGTTAAATACAAATTAAACAAAAAGTTCATGAATGTCGCTGAACGCTTTTTAACATGTGTCTGTCTGCCTCGGTAGCTCAGCGGCTAGAGCAACGACCTCGTAACCTATTAAGGCGAGAAAGCCGTGGATCGCGGGTTCAAATCCCGCCCGAGGCTCCATATGAAAGTTTGCTGAAGTGAACCAATAAAAAATGTTTGCAGCATATATCTACAATAATGGAAACTAGAAAAACAGCTAAGCCAGATTTTCTATAGATGAATAGATGGTTCATGCTAAAGCCTCATGCGTCTGAGGCTAAACTGAATTCAATTTAAACTATTTTTGCCGAAAACTTTTTTCCGTTTCCTTAATTAATCACAAAACCACTAAAATTGGCACTAGTTATGAGTAAAGAATAAAAGAAGGATAGCGCATCTCTCGGTTTTGAGAGATAAAAATGACTGTCAAAATTCTTGTTTGCGATCCTCTTGATGATGAAGGTGTTGAAAAGCTTAGGCGGGAAGGATTTGATGTAATTGTTGAACCGTTAATTGAACAGAATGAGCTTGAGAAGATCGTTTCTAGCTGCGACGCTATTGTCGTTAGAAGCCGAACCAAGGTGACTAAGCAGTTAATAGAGAAGGGGAACCGACTGAAGGTTATTGGACGAGCCGGTGCAGGCGTCGACAATATAGACGTGGAAGCTGCAAGAAAGCGTGGAATTATGGTTTTGAACACTCCAGAGGCGCCTGCAGATTCCGTTGCCGAACTAACTATGGGATTGATGCTAGCAATTTCAAGGAAAATTTCATGCGCTGATCGATTAATGAAAGAAGGTAAATGGGCAAAAAGAGAGTTAGAAGGCACCTTACTTAAAGGAAAAACTTTAGGCTTAATTGGATTTGGAAACATTGGAGCCAAAGTTGCTAAGTTGGCGAAAGCCTTTGGAATGAAGGTCATTTTTACCAAGCGTACTCCTCCAAGCCATGAAATTCTAGATGCAGTTGAAGCTGAATACGTTTCGCTGGATGAACTTCTAATGAGAAGCGACATAGTTTCAGTTCATGCCCCACTTACTGAGCAAACTTTAAACATGATTGGCACAAAAGAACTTAACCTTATGAAGAAAGGGGCAATTCTAATTAATACCTCCCGTGGCAATATTATAGATGAAGCCTCACTTTTGGAGGCGCTTAAGTCTGGAAAACTTGGAGGCGCAGGCTTAGACGTTTACTGCACAGAGCCACCTTCAAACCTTGAACTTATACGATTACAGAATGTTGTGTGTACACCGCATCTTGGAGCTCAGACAGAAGAAGCGCAGAAGGCTTCTTCCGTTCAGCTAGCTGAAAAAATCATTCAGTTTTTTAAGCAAAAATCACAGGCACCCTAGTCACTTAGAGGTTCATTAATTACTTTTAAATGGGTTCCAACAGAAACATTTAAACTAAAAGTAGGAGCGAAAAACGTTTGGTTGAGGTTTGGTTGCCATATGGAAAAACCGAGGTTTGCATAAGAATACCAACTCAAAATCTGTTAAAAGTGGTTGAGCCAAACCGAAAAGATGCCTCTCATAATCCTCACTCTGAAATTGAATCGTCTCTTGCAAACCCTATTGGGACACCAAGTTTGTCCGAAATAATAAAACCAGAAAGTAAGGTTGCGCTGGTTCTAGGGGACACAGACACTCAAACTAACCAGATGATAGTTTCGGCTTTACTGAAAAAATTAACCTTATCTGGAATGAAAGAAGAAAACTTAACAGTTATTGTTGCTTATGATCCGCTTCGCGACTTTTTAGTAGGGAAGCAGTTACCTTTGTTAGGCAACGATCTTTTGTCAAGAGTTAAAGTAGTTAGCCATGACCCAGAAAAAATGGAGTACGTTAATGCCGGCGAGACTTCTCGGGGAACAAAATTGCTTTTAAACAAATCTTTTGCTGAAGCTGACGTGAAAATTGTTGCAGGAGTCGTTATGCCGCATCCTTTCGCCGGATACAGTAGCGCAGCAGACCTGATTTTGCTAGGTATTTCAAGCTTCGAAACCATTAGACATAGTTATCTTTTTTCTTTGGATAAGGCGGCTGAGCGTGGAAGGGTTAAAAACAATCCAGTTCACGAAGAGATCATGGAGGCAGCAAGGCTTGCTAATATTGATTTCTGCTTAAACATAGTAAGAAATGACGGCTTTGAAGTGGTTAAAACCTTCGCTGGAGATGTTCAAAGCTCATTCAACGAAGCTATTAAAATTGCAGATGAAATATTCAGAGTTAAAGTTGAAAGCCGAGCAGACGTTGTCTATCTTAGTCCAGGAGGATTTCCGTTTGACGGAACCCTTTTCGAGACGTGCAAATGCTTAGATGCTGCAGTAGACTTGTGCAAAAGGGATGGCTCTCTGGTTTTGACAGCTGAATGCGCATATGGACTAGGAGATCAAGATTTTGTTTATGCAATTTCAAAATTTAATGATGTGAAATCTTTAGAGAAAGATGTTAGAAAAAACTTTAGTATCAACAAGCTTATGGCTTACCGTTTGCAGTGTACGGCGCAAAACTTCAACATTTTTCTTGTTTCAGTTATTCCTGACTACTTTCTCACACAAATTCGTTGCATAAAAAGTGCAAGGACAGCAAATGAGGCTTACCGATATGCTTCTGAAATTGCTGGAAGAAATGGAAAAGTATCGTTTGTTCCCTACGGAAATATGACGGTTTCTCAAATCGGAAACTCCGAATAGTTTTTGTTAAGAAAAAGATAAATCTTTCAATGCGCCTTTTAGGAAAAGTACGTTGTGAAGATGGATTCGAAGTGTTGCCTAAATTTGTCCTCAGGAAATTTGAACCTAAAGATCTGTCTCAAGTGATCAACATAAACAAGATTTGTTTGCCAGAAAACTATTCCAGCTGGTTCTTTATTGATCTTTACGAGAGATTTCCAGAAACCTTTATTGTGGCCGAGAGAGACGGCGAAGTCGTTGGCTATATAATGTGCAGAATAGAAAACAGTTTTTCTGGATTAAATCTAAAGTCTTTAATGATCAATAAAAAAGGCCATATTATCTCGATAGCAGTATTACCTAAAAATCGAAACCAAGGCGTAGGTAGAGCATTGATCCAAGAGGCTTTGCATGCCATGTCTACATTTTATGATACGAAAAGCTGTTTTCTAGAGGTAAGGGTAAGCAATAACGTTGCTATAAACCTTTATAAAAGCTTAGGATTCGAGATTGAACGAACTGCAAAAGGCTATTACTCAGATGGGGAGGACGCATATATAATGAACAGAAAAATTTGATAAGAATCATGGTCCAAAAGTTGAGGATTTAGTTCGCATAAAATTTACAAATAACAATAGTTTTGAATCTTCTCGTCAGACTTCGAAAACGTTTCTCACTTGTTAACCTCATACGTGTTTAAGAATGCGTGGTTTTAATTAAGGATCAAGTTATATTTAAGGTTCTCTTATTAGATGTCTTGAAAATATTATTACATACTTTTTTATTTTATAAACATGAGAGTTAGAATGAAAAAGGATGAAGAAAGAGAAACATGTACTGCTAGAATCAGTCCTTTTTTGGGTAAATGCGGCTATATGAATTTAACTCATCTTTCTTATATGAGAAAAAAATATATATCTTAAATGAAATGATTTCTAAGAAAAAATTATGAAGATTGGCATGCAAACAACGCCTTACAGGGAGTGGAGTTTCGAAAAAATACTTGAACACTTATCTAATCTTGGTTTTGAAGCAGTTGAGATAGCTGGTTGGCCCTGGTATCAGCCTTTTAAACCTGATAAGATCATAAACGGTGAGGCAACCCAGATTGTATCTACCGCTAAAAGATGCAACTTAGTAATCTCTGCATTAAGCTGCCATCTGAATCATTTAGATCCTGACTTAAAGAAGAGGGAAGAGATAAATAAGTTCTTCAAAAAAGTCATTTTATGCGCAAAGATGTTGGAGGCACCTATAGTTACAGCCTTATCTGGTCTTCCGATACCTGGTAAGACTGTTGAAGAGAGTTTTGAAGAACTTAAGCATGAGATGGGAAGTCTAGTCGATTATGCAATGCAGGAAGGCATAAAGATAGCTGTTGAAAATCATGGTCCTACTCTTACGTTTAATGTTCCTAGACTGGAAAAAATGTTTGAGTTGATACCGTCAAAAAATTTAGGAGTAAATTTTGATCCATCGCATTGCATCTGGCAACACATTGATTACGTGGCTGCTGTAAAGAGGCTGGGGTCTAAAATCTTACATACCCACGCAAAAGATACGGAAATCTTAAGAGCGGTACTTACAGTAGAGGGAGTTCAAGGTAAAGGTTGGTGGCGGTCTAGAATACCCGGCTGGGGAGAGGTTGACTGGAAGAAGTTGATAACTACCTATAAAGAAGTAGGATACGATTATGTGCTCTCGCTAGAACATGAAGACAAAGCCTTTGATCCAGATACAGGTGCTATTAAAACCTTGAATTATCTTAGAGATCTTATCTAGACCTCAGTTAACTAGAGGGCAATAAAACTATTTTTCTATTCAAATCTAGTGAACAATTTCCACAACTTTCTTCGTTTTCAACGACTCTATGGCCGCAAATACTATGCGTAGCGTGTTCAAGTTGTCTCTTCCACTGGTCGGAGGTTCAGTATTTGTTTTTAAACATTCAATAAATAGTCTCATATTTCTTTCAAATGCTGACATAACACTTTTGTAGTTAATTTCAGGATAATACCAACCATGCTTTACAAAATTACTCTGAAAGAACGACATTGTTTCAGCAAATTTCTCTGTAAAAACGGCAACCGGCCTATCCCAGTTTATTAAGATGCATCCTTGAGTTCCCTCCACTCTCCCCCTCTCCAAAACTCTTGAACCTTTTGAAATCCAGCTGACATCCGTTCTTCCAATAACATCATTTCCAAAATCTATCATTATCATAGCTAAGGGATATTCCGCAATTCTTACTTGTTTTACAATATTGGTACCTAACGCATAGACCTTTTCAGCTTCTCTTCCAACAAGCCATCGAAGAAGATCAATATAGTGAACAACCATTTCATGAATGATATTTGGCATAGTATAGGAGCCTTGAAAGTGATCGTTCCAAAAAAATTGCTCAATGTTAGCGTAAAAGATTTCTCCAAGCAACTTTGCGTCAACAATTTTTTTGGCTGCCTCAAATTCAGGTCGCCATCTAAAGTTTTGGTTAACCATCAACTTAACCTTATTTAACTCGGCAGTTTGTACGACCTTGTTAGCTTCATCTAGACTCATTGCCAACGGTTTCTCGCAGAAAACATTGATTCCTCTGTTGGCAGCCGCCATAGCTATTGGACCGTGAAATTGAGGGATAGAAGCAACAGTCACTATGTCTAAATCTTCTTTTTCAAACATCTTCTCGTATTCTGTATATGTTCGAGGAACACCAAATTTTTCAGAAAGAGCCTTCGCTCGTTGCTCATTTACATCACAAAGAGCAATTATCTCCAACTCTTCGATGTTTTTGTAAGCGGGTAAGTGCTGATGCTCCGCAATGTAACCGCAACCAACTATTCCTATACGCATAGAATTACACTCTCAACAGTACAGGAAGCTAATCAAATTTATTTAAAATTTTTGCTTCTATCTGGAAAGCAGTGCAACATTAGAGATGATATCCTATATATCTAGATGGTAATGTGTTAAAACTCTGTTAGGTCATTAGCGAAATTGCTCTGCAGATTCTAGAGTGGCGGGCCCGCTGGGATTTGAACCCAGGACCATCGGCTTAGGAGGCCGACGCCCCATCCTGGCTAGGCTACGGGCC
>CAZIFH010000023.1:0-2715 GCA_964539065.1 uncultured Candidatus Bathyarchaeia archaeon
ATCATGATTTTATTGAAGCTTTTGGAGGACGTCATTATATAGGTTCTCCAAATGTTGATGATGCGTTACTGAGAAGAAAGGGTATCGACAGAGTTTATGATACTTTTTTGAACGAAGAAAAGTTTGGCATGATTGAAAATATGGTAACACAATTTGCAGATAAAATGGCTAATGAAAAGATTAACAATGTTTCTTCAAGGCAATTTTTGCATGGGTTGGGAGAGTTAATTGACGAAAAAGCTTCGAAAAAAGATAAAAGGGACTCGATAATCTGGAACTGCTGGAAAGAAGGTGTTCCTATATTTGTACCCGCCTTTAATGACAGCTCATTAGGGCTTGCAGTGACTGAACATTATATTCAATTCATGAAGAAAGGTCAGAAGCCACTTGTAATAGATCAGATAAAGGACAATATCGAAATATTGAGTGTAAAGAAGGCAGCACCAAAGACTGGAGTCATATTCATAGGAGGAGGGGTTCCAAAAAACTACATTCAGCAAACTGCTTTTCTCGAAAGGCAATTCGGTATTCCTGACGTAGAGCATGAGTATGGTATTCAATTAACAACTGACATTCCACACTGGGGCGGACTCTCAGGATGCACATTCAAAGAAGGCATTAGTTGGGGGAAAGAAAAGCAAAGTGGCAAATACGCAACATGTTATTGCGACGCAACAATTGCCTTTCCACTTATCGTTAAAGCGGCACTTGAAAGGTGCCGAACCCTTGACAAAAGAAAAAGGTTAAAGTTTAATTTTCAAAATATATTTTGATTCACCTTTTTCTAGCAATTAGTAGCAGGTTAAAGAAGTGTTTCATGTAAACAGAATGTTGCCTAAAGACTTCAAGTTTGCTGTCAGCCTATCTAATACCATGAATTGGAGATCCTGTGAAGAAGATTTTAAATTCATGTGCAGGTTGGAGCCTGAAGGATGTTTTGTTCTATATTTTAACTCTGAAAAAATTGGCATTGCAACTGCAATAAGCTATGGCCCAGTAGGCTGGATTGGAAACATAATTGTCAGCGAGAAATATCGTGGAATGGGGGGAGGGTCTCTTCTAGTTGAAAAAACAATAAAGTACTTAAAAGACAAAGGCGCAAAAACCATTGGCTTATACAGTTATGATAACCGTGTTTCTTTTTATGTTAAGCACGGATTCCGATTTGACTCTGACTTTGTTTTGTTAAGAGGAAAATGGGTCTCCAAACCATGGAAATTGCAGACAAGAATTGCCACGGTCAGCGACGAACACTTCATATTTAAGATGGACAAAAAATATTTCGGCGGAGACCGAAGCAAAATTTTAGAACCAATATTACATGACCCTGGAAATCTGTGTTTCGTATACACTTGTGATGACGATCTCTTAGGATTTATTGTGGCAAAGGTCTCTGACGAAATGTCAGAGATTGGGCCTCTGGTGTGCCAAAGAAATGAAAGGGTGGCTTTAGATCTTTTAGTCGCAGCTCTTGAAAAGCTAAAAAACTGCGAAGTCTCATTATGTATTCCTGAAAAAGAAAAAGTTATTCTTGAGTTTTTAAGGCGTCAAGGTTTTAAGGTGCACCTAGTTTTATCAAGAATGTTTTATGGATCTTCAACTACAAGCAATCATATCTACATTGCAGAATCTTTAGAAAGAGGGTAATTCAATTGAGAAATTTATGTAGAATAATTCTTGAGGATTTTCTCACTCACTCTAAGCCTTGTATACAAGCTCTTGTTGACAGACTTCACCGTTTCGAGACTTATAAAAAAGAAAAAGTTCGTTTTTTAGAAGTAAAAAATAGCCGAATTAAAGAAATCTTTATTGACGAAAACCTCTTCTTTCTGAGAACTTCTTACGAGTACTCCAGCCCCTTGCTAAACCTTGAAGAAGTTCAGGGCATAGTTGCTGCGAGAATGTTAGAGGCATGCGGAAACTACTTTTACCTTCACGGCTTTCGGGAAACAAACAAAAACGATGTAGACAATATTTGTGAATTGCTTAGGGAACCCCCTAGAGGAAAAATTGTTTCATTTCTCCTAAACACAGATGATGTGGAGCCAGATAGGTATTCAGCCAATCCGCTAAGAGCTTCAATAGTAGAAAGTGGTCAAAGCGCTTTCCCTTCAGCCAATGTAATGACAAACAAACTAAAGATTGACGAAAAATTTATGAAAAAGTATGATGGGAGCCTCATCTCAAAGTCTGAAGCGGACATAATTAATTTTTTCTTAATAAATGGTAGCAACAGATACATAGATTTCGTTGACAGCATCAAACAAGAGTGCCTAGAAATGCTTTCAGAGTTATTAGAAATTGAACTCTGTCTTCCTATATTGAGGATGCCTTTATCCGTTCTTCAAAAAGAAAGCACAGACGGTTTGCTACATAACATAATAAGAGAAGCACATAAAGACTATGAAGTAATTAAGCAATTATACAATTGTATGGGGAGAAGTATTAAGAACCGAACGACGCTTCTGACAATTCCGCACTCAAATAAAGGATTTGGTTCAAAAAGGGCAGCAAGAGGAAAAATATATTTTGACAGAAAAAGACTGAAAAACTTAAAAATAACTTATAAGACAACTCCTTTGTATCCAAACGACATTGACTCAAAAGACGTCAGCATAGCAGTTGCTGAAGACCAATTTTCAGTTGAAGGGGAAAAGTTAATGAATTACGATTATAGAGAAACACCTTCTTCACCGCAGTTTATACTGTATGCTT
>CAZIFH010000024.1:0-3214 GCA_964539065.1 uncultured Candidatus Bathyarchaeia archaeon
GGGTATAGATAAGCCAAATATTCGATATACTATTCACTTTAGCCTTCCACCTTCTATAGAATCCTTTTATCAAGAAGCCGGTCGTGCTGGAAGAGATAGAAAAACTGCTTACTGCTGTATAATCGTCTCTAATGATGACTATGAAAGATCGAAGAAATTGTTAAATCCCAATACAAAAGTCGAAGAAATAGATGAAATTTTAAAGAATGTCCGATGGGGTGAAAATGATGATATAACCAGGGTTCTTTACTTCCATACTAATTCATTTCGGGGAATTGCCAAAGAAAAGCAAGATGTTGAAGAAATTCTTCGGCATATTGGGGATGTATCTAAAGAGGGAGTAAAAATTCTATCTATACCGGATACGATTAATCAAAGTGCCGATGAACGCAGACAAGCTAGGAAGATCATGGAAAAGGCGCTCCATCGACTTTTACTCATTGGAGTCGTCTCTGATTATACAATAGATTATTCTCGTGAAGAATTTACTGTCAAATTATCAGGCGCTAATAAAGAGGAAATTCTTGAAGCCTATGGGAAATATGTTGCAAGTTATCTTTATAGTAGAAAACAAACAGAAATCGAAAAAGCATCACGATTGTTTTCCCTTCCTCGCCCTGATTTCATTATAGAGATGATTAGCCTTTTGCTTCACTTCATTTATGATGTTATTGAACGTGGCAGAAGGCGTGCTTTTTATGAAATGTTGCTTGCCTGTTCGGATTCCCCTGCTGATCAGGTTTTCCGCCAACGCATCCTGCAATACCTCGAAGCAACTGAATATTTAGAGGCATTAGAAGAAATAATTAATGATGAAAAAGCCGGCATAATAAAATGCAAGGATATCTTTGGTATTGTTCGTTCACCGAATGAATCTGCTGAACTTCGAGGCCAAGTTTCACGCTATCTTGAATCTTATCCCGATCATCCTGCCTTACTCATGTTACGTTCTCTTTCTGAGGTCTTTTCAAGAGATAAAAACAGTGAAGTAGCAAGGCAAAATTTTATCGCATCAATATCTTCATCTCTAGCTAATTATGCGTTAAGTGATGATATCGTTTTTGATTTTGCTGCTTGGGCAATTTTAAATATGGCACGACGAGATAAAGAATTAGCTGAGGAATTGATTTATGAACTTATTAAGTCTTATCCAAATCGTTTACTTGCCAGGACGCTTATTGAAAAGTTACCTACCGAATTTACAAAGACACCGGCCTGGTTCCTTATGGCAAATCTTCAACAAATGAGTCTGGATTTGGTTTCTGAAAAAAGAGTAAAAAAATGGAATATTTAATTCTAACAGTAATTATAATTGGAATAGTCCATTATCTGGTGAAATATAAAAAATCTCGAGTTGCCGTTCAAAAATTCAAACGTGAAGCAATAAAAATTGGTGTTCATAATTATAACAAAAGCAAAGTAGAAGAATCTACCACAATAATTCCTTGTAAAAATCCAGACTGTGCACAAGTACTAACAATTCCCATTACAGAAAAAATAACAAAAGCAACTCCACCTATATGTCGTAATAATTTTTATAATCCTGAGGTAATAGAAGGAGCTAAAGAGGAAGCATTTGAAACTAAATATGTTGCCGATAAGAAATATTGTGCCTATCTGGACATAGAAACAACTAGCCTAAATCCATACAATGGAGATTTAACAGTAATTGGTTTATGCTTGGATGATGGTAAGGAACTTAGAATTATACAATTAGTGGGGGATGACATATCTGCTTGCAAATTAATCGAGATAATCAAGAGAGTTGAAGTACTTTATACTTTTAATGGGAATCGGTTCGATATACCTTATATAAAAGCAAAGATAGGCATAGATCTTAAAAAATATTGTACTCATAAAGACTTGATGTACGAATGCTGGCAAAGAAAAATGTATGGCGGTTTTAAAGAAGTTGAAAAAAAAACTCGATATTAAAAGAAAATTAACAGGAATAGATGGAAAAGCGGCTGTTCAGTTGTGGCATAAATATAAGTCTTATAAAGACAGTAGAGCTCTGACGATTTTATTAGAATACAATAAGGAAGATGTTTTGAATTTAAGAAAGCTCAGACAAAAATTAAATATCTGAAAGAGGTCAATATGGAAAAAGAGGCAGAGAAATTTTTGCAGGCAGAAGAAACCGCTGTAAAGCTTGTTGAAACTTTAAAACAACTTCACACTGAAATAACTTCATATAAAACCGCAACAAAAGAACTTGATGCTGTTCGTCAGCGACTTATAGGATTAATTGAGTCAACAGAAGGGGTTGTGATTGGCAGCCATGAAATTATCAAGATTCTGAAGGAGATTGGGGGTCCGGTAATCTTGAATAGGCTTACAAAGGTGGAAGATAAGGTGGGTGAAGAATTTGCTAAACAGTCCGAAGCTATGGATAAACTAAAGACGCTAATTTTAGTGACACTTGCAAGTTCAATAACAGCAGTTATTATTGGAATAATTGCTCTTTTAAAATAAAAAATGAGTTGGCAGCTGCAGCTAGCACAGCATAAAAGGTTAGAGCCTTACGGCACTCACCCAAATCCTTCGCTAAAGCTCGGAACTTTTTTTTATGCTGGAGATGTTATGAGAAATTTTAAGGAGAATGCGCAGCGCCGAGTTAACCTAAAGAATAGAGCAGGTGATGCTCGCCTGGACGCACCGTGATCAAACAATACTTATGATTCACTGTGGCACTGTGGAGAAAGAAGAACGAGAAAATCTTCGAAATATTGCAAGGAAGATCTGTCGGGGGAGTAAAACTTCAATTATCGTAGTCCCTTAAGGGATGGTCATTCGTATGTAGTCATTTGCCATCAGCATGCACCAAATCGCGGATAAAAGCGACGTCGGGATACTCTTAACGCTATACTTAATTTCAATTACAATAATTTAATACTTAAAATTTTTAGAATAAAAGATAATTAGGTGAAGCCGAAAATCGGAGCATGACTTTATTTGACACTGCCTGTTAGCTTGAGGAGAGGCGATAATTTTTTCCCCATTTCCCGTCTAACACTCTAACACCGTCTCTTTTAATCCAACAAACTTGAATAAAATTAAATAATTAGCATTAAATCAGTCTTGTCCAAATTAGGTTTTGAAGTTGAGCCCTGATTTGGTATAAAAAAGTGATTGACGAAATCACAAGACCAAAGGAGGGCTCAACCATGAATAAGTTTTGTAGCATATTTAGCCAAATTTTACAATTGTTTCC
>CAZIFH010000025.1:0-5036 GCA_964539065.1 uncultured Candidatus Bathyarchaeia archaeon
GTTATATTAGAGAGTGATGAAAAATGTTCAGTTTATAAATTTCATTGTTGAGGTTCAGATTAAGAGTTTTATGAATCATCATTTCATTAAAACATAAATACTTTAGGACAATTTATATAGTAAAAAGTTGGTGAAGCAGCTTTCGCCTTTACCAAGTTGATATAGCAACTAAGTAATAGCATAAAAAGATGAGGAAATATGGTATGTGCGGAATTTTTGGATGCGTGCTGAAAAAAGGTAAAGCTGCGCCATTAATTCATGCAGCTCTTAAGAGACTTGAGTATAGAGGGTATGATTCGGTAGGAGAAGCTACGCTATATAACGGTGTTATGTATATAAAAAAGGATCAAGGAAAAATTGATGACGTTCACAAGATTATTAACCTTGATGACATGCCTGGCAACATAGGAATTGGGCATACAAGATGGGCAACGCATGGAGCCCCTTATAAAGAGAATGCACATCCACATACTGACTGCGAAAGCAAAATTGCTGTGGTCCATAATGGAATAATTGAAAATTTCTTCGAAATAAAAGAAGAACTTGAAGCCATAGGACATGAGTTCAAGTCTAAGACTGACACAGAGGTCATCCCACATCTTGTTGAGGAAGACATGAAAAGAGGAATGCCGCTTATAGAAGCTGTTCGCGACACATTGAAAAGGATAAGCGGATCTTACGCTCTTGCAATTATATCAAACGATGAACCTGACAAAATAATCTGTGCTAGAAATGACAGTCCGCTTGTTATCGGCGTAGGTGAGGAAGGGGTTTACTGCGCCTCAGACATTACAGCCTTTCTTCCTTTAACAAATAAGGCGGTAATCATTGAAAACGGTGAACTGGCTGTTTTAAAAGCCGATCACTATAAGATTTGGACGATAAGTGACTGGGAACCTGTTAAAAAGGAGCCAGAAAAGGTTAAATGGACCATAGAGATGGCTGAAAGGCAGGGTTATCCTCACTTCATGATTAAAGAGATTCATGAGCAACCAAGATGTTTAAGGGATACCCTTAGACTGCAAGACATGTATCTTGACCTTATGGCTACGTTTCTAGATCGAGCTGGAGAGATCTTTCTTGTGGCTGCAGGAACATCATATAACGCGTGTCTTGCAGCCTCCTATATGTTTTCAGAACTTGCCTTCTTAGCGACACATCCTGTGATTGCATCCGAGTTCATTGAACAGCAAGGGATGGCGGTTAACATAAACAGCACAATACTTGCTGTTAGCCAATCAGGCGAGACTGCTGACACTTTAGCTGCGGTGGATTATGCCCGAATTCGAGCAGCTACGATACTGGGACTGACTAACACTGTCGGCTCAAGTTTAACTAGAGTTTCTAGAGTATATATAGTTCAACAGTCAGGTCCAGAAATTGGCGTCGCAGCAACAAAGACATTTACATCCCAAATGTCTGTTCTCGCTCAATTAGCTTTAAGGGTTGCAAAGATTCGAGGGAAGGTTGGGCACAGGCAAATTGAGGAGATCGAGTCCAGCATTAAACAAATTCCAGAAATTGCGGAAAAGACTATCAAGAAAAATGAGCTTAAAGCTGTAGAGGTGGCTAAGAAACTTAAGGAAAAAAAAGTGTTCTTCTTTTTGGGAAGAGGAATAAGCTCGGCAACTGCGCAAGAAGCCAAATTAAAGTTGATGGAAATTGCGTATGTTCCGTCAATAGCTTATCCTGCGGGAGAAAGCAAGCATGGTCCTATAAGCCTTGTCGAAAGAGGTTTTCCTGTAGTTTTTGTGTGCCCCAAGGATAGAACACATAAAACAATAATCGGAAACATTATGGAAATGAAGGCGCGGGGAGCAATAATAATTTCCGTCATCGAGGAAGGAGACGAAGAAATCAAAACTCTTTCAGACGAGTATTTCGAGATTCCTGGAAAACTGCCTGAAGTTTTATCACCAATTGCGTTTATTATTCCGCTGCAGATGCTTGCCTATTATATGGCCATAGAAAAAGGGTTGAACCCTGATAAACCGCGTAACCTCGCAAAATCCGTTACGGTAAAGTAGAATGAAAGCACCGTCATCTTTTTGCTTCACAAGAATCAATAAAAAGCCCATATTTTAGAATAAATTAAGCCTTCTTAGTCGATTCAATTAAAACCATATTTATGCTATTGTTCTCATATTGTTTGTTAAGAAATAAGAATTCGCAAAGAAAGGGGATGATTGATGAGTAGTTCATGGGAAGCCCTTGTGCAAGCCTTCGTAAGAAGCGGTATACTTAAAACTCAGCCAGTTATAAGAGCAATGAAGATTGTTCCGCGGCACCTTTTTCTTCAAGAAAATGACAAGCCGCTTGCAGCTATAGACACGCCGCTTCCAATAGGTTCGGGACAAACGGTTTCTGCGCCACTTGGCTGACCTTTAAGGTCATCCAGGCGAAACATGGTTTCAATAATGAATGAAGCCCTTAAGTTGGAAGCTGGACAAAACGTTCTTGAAATTGGAACTGGATGCGGTTGGCATGCCGCAACTGTCGCTGAGATAGTAGCTCCAAGCAATCTACCTAAAGAAAAATGGGGGCATGTTTACACAGTTGAAATAATCTCAAAACTAGCTGAGTTTGCTAAAGAAAACATTGTTCGTGCTGGTTACGACGAACGGGTTACGGTGATTCATAAAGATGGGTCTGAAGGTTATCCAGAGAAAGCTCCCTATGACAGAATATATGTTACTGCTGCGGCGCCTTCTGTTCCACATCCACTTAAGGATCAGTTGAAACAAGGTGGCATAATGGTTATTCCAGTTGGACCCGTGGGTTTTTTACAGACTCTCCTTCGTTTGACGAAGTTTGACAAGGAGATTGTAGAGGAGGATCTTGGAGGAGTCGCGTTTGTGCCGCTCGTCGGAAAATATGGTTACAAGTTCCTTTACTAAAATTTGCTTAATTGAAAAATAAACAATCTAAAAAACCAATTTTTATGTGAATGCTACGGAAAAATTATATCTGTGAAACGTGATTATCAATCCAACGTTGAGGGAAGATCGTGACCATAGATGTTTGGTTTTGGTTGACACTTACTTTCGTAACTTTTGTCATAGGCATAATCATAATTCTTGCTATCGAAAAAGGGAGAAGAAAACCTTCACTTGAGAAGCCTTCAAAACTAAGCCAGAAACATATGGAGAACATTCCGCCTCAGCCTACTAAAACAGCAATCCCAAATAATGTTATTAACGAGACAAAGGAAAATCTTAGGCTTCTTGATGTTGAAAGAGAGATTCTGAGCGATGCTGTTAGGCACCTCTACGAGGCTAGCGCCGAAGGAAGACTCAGCGAAGAAGAAAGAGACAGTTTGGTACAAAAATATAGCATGGATCTCTCTAGAATTAAGCAGGGGATCGAAAAAAGCGAATCGATAATCGCTTTGAAAGAACTTGAAAAACTTCGTGAAGAACTCGTTAAAATGTTCTCAGAACAATTTGAAGAAATAAACAGGAAAATTGAGGATTTAAGGGTAAAAATTGGTCAAGTAGTCCAATCATCTGCGGATATGGTTTCGGTAGAGGCAACGAAAGAAGCCAGCCTAGAACCAACGAAGGTAGTGAAAGAAGAGACTCGAAAAGAGGCTGAAGAAGAAAAACATAAACCATTAAATGAAAAAGATGTTGAAACAAAAAAGAAGCCTAGTAAACCGAAGCCTTTCTCCGAACATGAGGTAGGCGACGCTGAAAAAAAGGTTGAACAAATATTGGCTGATGTTGAACAGGTTTTAAAAAAGCTTAGCCAACTGGAAGTTGAAGAATAATGGCTTGGAGAGAGATGGCTAAGAAAAAGGCGGCTATTGAAGCAGTCAAACTGGTTGAGGACGGTTTTGTCATAGGGATTGGCGTCGGCTCCACAGTTGCATATGCTATAAGAGAAATTGGCAGAAGAATAAAAGAAGAACACCTACAAGTTTCAGCCGTTCCATGTTCCAATCAAACTTCGCAATTGGCAATGGAATGCGGCATCCCATTAACGACTTTTAATGAGCATCTAAGCCTAGATTTGGATATTGATGGAGCTGACCAGATTAACGGAAATTTAAATCTTATTAAAGGCATGGGCGGTGCCCTTACAAAAGAAAAAATTGTCGCATCTGCCTCAAAAAAGTTTGTTATAGTCGCTGACAAAACGAAGATCACCGATGTTTTAGGCAGAAACCAGCCTTTACCAGTTGAGGTTCTACCATTCGCAATGCCGCTTGTTTCATCTAAAATAGAATCGCTTGGCGGTCGGCCGGCTCTCAAAAAAAGTAAAAACAGCTCTAAACCTTTTGTTACGGAGAATGGCAACTACATCTTGAATGTAGACTTCGGGGTCATCACCAAACCTTACCAGCTGGACAGAAAGTTGAAGTCTATTCACGGCGTTATAGAAACAGGTCTATTTCTAGGAATGGCAAGTATGGCGTATGTTGGCACAGAGACAGAGGTCAAGGTACTTTACAAAGGACAGTAGTACAATCAGTTAAAGAAAGTATTCATTTTAAGTTTTGTTAAGCCGTTGAAAATATTTTTTGCTGTCAAACATAATTGGCATAGACAATTTCTGACGCCCCCTAGCTATGCGGTAGAAACTTGTTATCGGCTTGACAACCTGAAGGCTTCCTACAATCCTCTTGTTAACCAGAACCGCAGCAATCATTCAGCCTGCTTTTTCGTATTAATCACTGTTAGAAACTGAATATACTTTTTCATTCATACATTGCCTCATGTTAAAATGTTAAAAAGCAAAGTTTATTTTGTCTAACTCCATAAATCAAGAGTCACCAGCCAATTCTCAACGTAATCGCCGTGGAATTATATTTGAAAAATTGCATTAACCAAGAATAAGGTCTTCCAGTTTGCCTTAACAGTGTTCCGTCCCCATCCACTATTGATTGTAAATGCACGTGCAAATTATTGTTGTTAAGTTTGTTTTTTCTTATTTTTTGTTGAATATCAGAGTGGTTGTACAGTTTGTTTAAATTATTGGATTGTAAATGAGAAAGCGTGAATTTTTGAAACGAAGCAAAGTTAAGAATAATTGCG
>CAZIFH010000026.1:0-5845 GCA_964539065.1 uncultured Candidatus Bathyarchaeia archaeon
AATGAGATCTGATAGGTCTATATGTGGTTTTGGTGTAGTCTTCTTCAGGCTTACCTTCACCTCCGGCGTGTTGTTATATGCACAGCACAAAAGAGGCCGAGGGTAGGCCTAAAAAGCTAACCTACAATTGAACGCCACGAAATTGTTAATATGTTATCTGGAACAAATCTTCAATAGGCTTCTTGATTAGGCTGAGAGCCAGTTTTCTGTTTTCATTTATTGAAGAAATATTTGTGATCTCTTCAAGTAGATCTGGTTTTACCATGAGCGTCAATTGACTGCCTCCTTTTGTAAACCTAACTAAAATGGAGTTTCCATTTTTTAGCTCAATATTCATCTTTCCCATAGTGCAACCTGTAGTCACTTGTACACCATCTATAAAACAGGAAAAAGGTGGAAAAGGCTTTGTTTCAATGCAGGCATACATTTTGAAGCTGTCATTCTCAAGTTTTTCTTTAGCATAAAGACCAGCCTTTAAACCGAGGACAAGGAAGACGCCTAAGTGACCGTGAAATTTGATTGCACCGTTAAGAATCTTTCTTGGAATGGAATGATGCATTTTGGTAACCATCTTTCTAGTTTGGATTAAAAGATCCCTTTAATCTTTTATTTCTTTTCGTCAACATCGACGTTTTGGCGAGGCTAGTGCCATAAAATGTAAAGATTTTTTATGCAGGGGTCATGTAATTTTCATGTCAGATAGGGTTGATGCTTAGATAAACAAGAGGGCCTTTTTCTGTTGAAAGTTTTGATATTCTTAAAGAAATGGAATTAAAGATGTCTAAGAGAGAGGGGTCTGCGGTTCTTTGAGTTGTGTCCATACTGCGTCTTGTTAATTCTTCGGTTATTAATTGTTGTGCAATAAAGCTTACCATGCACACTTCGCCTTGGCTTAATAATTTTTGCTTCACTAACTCTTTCAATTCTTTTATATATTCTGTTGTTCTAAGAGGTTTTTTTGCTTCATTAATTCTCTTTAAAACATCTTTAGGAGGGTTGGGGGCTGTCGAGAGCACCTCCACACGTTCATTCCATTTGGACACCCAGAGGCTTGTCCAGCACTTCAATAAAGACTTAAGTGCGCTTGGATCTTTCTCTAGATGCTCCCCAATTTTTTCATCAATCTCATGAAATGTGTCAACACTCATCTTCCACTTTAACCATTCTTTTAGATCTCTAATTGCATACATCATCATTTGATAATCAGTTGAGTATGGTTCAAACTGGGGGAAGTAGACAGCGATCTCCTCAGCAAGCAATGAGAAGAGCCTTTTGTCAAGCGTTAAAGATTCCATCTGAACCACTTATTTGAGTCTAAATTTATATGCAATGAAAGATTTAAGGTTGTTTGATATATGGAAATATATAAGTAATTCAATTTCTTTTATAAGAGCGTGGCAATAAATGTTTTGAAAGCCTATATTTAGTTGGCAGTTACACCTGTCAAAAATAGTGATTCAGCGGCGAAACGAAAATAGTATGGCAAGATAAAACAGCAAACTAAAAGGAATAACAAACTGAAGACAAAACTAATAAAAATCACGGTCTAAATATTATGGGATTATGAAGAAATACAAGTTTGGTGTTGTTGGTTGCGGCAGCATTGCAGAGATAGCTCATCTACCATCAATAAAAAAGACTCCTGAAGCAGAATTGGAAGCAGTTTGCGACACAAACCCACAAAGGTTGAGGGAGGTAGCAGAAAGATGGGGAGCAAAAGCTAAATTCACAGATTATAGGAAGATGTTTGAAGAAACACATCTCGATGCTGTAGTAATTGCTACTCCAAACAATGTGCATCGCAATCAGGCTATTGCTGCAGCAAAGGCAGGAATCCACGTAATAGTGGAGAAACCTCTGGCAATCACTAATGAGGAAGCGTGGGATATTGTGAACACTTGTAAAAAATATGGTGTCAAACTAATGGTTGGATGTGATAGAAGGTTCTGGACCCAAAATCAGTGGGCTAAACAGCTTATTGATGAGGGGGTGATTGGGAAGGTACTTATGTCTCGTGCCTCTTTGCATGAGCATTGGCATAATTATCAGAATCATGTGGCAAAGACAGATTTTAGGCTACACTGCGAAATAGCGGGTGGAGCAGCTATCTCTGATACAGGCGCTCATGCAATTGACTTGCTCACATGGCTTAATAGTAGCCATGTTAAAAGAGTGGTAGGTGTAGCAAAGAGGCTAGCAATGCCAGCAAGCTACACTCTTTGTGATGATACTGCTTGGGTGCTTATGGAATTTGAGAGTGGATCATATGGCTGCGTAAGTTGTAATCGTTTTTCTCCAGCTGTCTCTCAGGTAACAGAGCTGTATGGAACCGAGGGTACTATATATACATGTACAGATGCGATAAACCCGTTTCAGAGCTGGCCTATGGCAGTTTTCACAAATAAAGATTATAATATTGAGGATTTGCCAGAAATAATTAAAAATTATCGTTGGCCACAACTTTTCTGGGTTGAGGACATAATAGATCGCCCAATTAAGAAGAGATGGGTACCGATTTGCCCACCGCGTTCGCCAAACAATTACGAAAAAATGACTCGACACTTCATAGATTGCATTATTAATGACAAGGAACCTTTAGTATCTGGAGAAGATGGTGCCCGTGCTGTTGAGGTTATGTGCGCTGTATTTAAATCGATGGAAACAAATACATGGGTAGATCTTCCCTTAAAGGAGGAGATTATACCACCACACTACCATAAGATACCAAAGGAAGAGTGAACCATAAGGGGTAAAGTACAATGGATAAGGTATTAGTTACAGGTGCGACTGGATTTGTTGGACGTGAGGTGGTGAGACAATTACTAGCGCTTGGAAAAGAAGTGACTGGACTTGGTCGAAATCTACCTACCGAGAAAATTCCATTTATTAAGGTAGATTTGGCTGATGCTGCCGATTTGAAAAAAGCTCTTTGGGGCAAATCGTTTGATTGTATTATACATACTGCCTCTCTGCCTGGTGATACAGGCGATCCAACACAAATGGTTAGGATTAACGTGAACGGCTGTCTAAATATTTTAGAGTACGCCCGCAATTCTGAAGTGAAAAGATTTGTGCTTACCAGTAGCATCTCAGCTTATGGATGGTACCCAGCGACTAAATTCAGTCCCCCTGACTACTTGCCAGTTGATGAAAATCATCCTTGTCGCCCTAAGGATATGTACTCTACAACTAAACGTGTCCAGGAATTACTGGCTTTAACTTACTTTAATCAATATGGTTTGCCAGTCACTATACTACGTTTGACTGCGGTTGTTGGACCGCATGGACGCGGTGGGGGAAGGGGATGGCGGGAGTTTGCTGTCGAACTGTCCCAAGGAAAGAAAGTTAGGATTCCACATTTTAGTGCAGAAGAGATGTGTCATTATGTCGATCTCAGAGATGCTGCAATGATGCATTTTGTTGCAGCTGAACATCAGGGAGCGGTGGGGGAAATATTTAATTGCTGTGGGCCCAAACCTACAAGAGGGTTTGAATTTAAGGAGATCGTCCAAACACTCTTTCCAGGTATTGAGGTTGAGTTTGGATTTCCTTGGAGCATGGCTCAAGGAGGAGAGATATGTTTCAGTATGCTAAAGGCAAAGGAAAAGATTTGTTTTGAGCCTAAATATACGCTAGCTGATTCAATTAAGAGCATTAAAGACTGGATTAATGCAGGCGGCTTAGAACAGGAAGATGTTTCCACTATATCTTATAGATCAGGAATAGCAAAAAACGAAGAATAGATTATTGCTTAAAGTCATGCTTTGGCAAAACATAAATTGGAAACAAAATATTGATCGTTCATATTAACGCATATATTTAACCGTTATTATGAACACTGTGGATAACACTGTGTAATTCTTTCTAGAACTTCTTGCATTGTTGCAAATCTTTTAATATCTATGCCTTTACCACATCTTTCAACTATAAATGAGGCTGTAGCCGAAGCAAAAACAGCTGACTTGAACGGGTTCCTTGTCTTTTCATACTCAACTATGAAACCTGCTGAATATGTGTCTCCAGCTCCTGTAGGATCCTGAGCTACTACGTGAAAACTAGGAATTTTGAGTGTTTCTTTTTCTGTCGCTACAATAGAGCCATCTTTTCCACATGTTATGATCCCCACTTCTGCCCCCCATTCCACAAATAAATGCGCTATAATTTCTTCTCCGTCCATTTTCGTTCCTAGGAGATATTGACAATCTTCCTTGCTTGCTCTTACGATGTCAAAATTCTTTACAAGTTCTTTCAATGAATCTCTTCTATTTCCTTTAATTATACTAAGTCTTCCCCCAGAGTGCACTCCGCCAAAACCGCCAAGATCGGTTGAAAGTAGTATGTCCAATTTACGTAAATCCATAATTGTGTCTAATCCTATTTCGTTGTCCAGCGGGCAGATGTGCATGGCTTTTGCTTTAAAATATTCTTCAGGAAAATCTTTTGTTGAGATTTCAGGAGCTTTTTTCATATAACGTAATGTCTTGTTTCCTTCTTTATCGTAGATTAACATGTTCGTTGTGCTTTCAGACCCTTCAACCTTAACTCCACGCATATCTACCTTAGCTTTTATTAAGGGCTTAAGCAATTTATTTGGCATATCTTCTCCTATTTTTGTGACTATGCCTGTTTTTACACCTAACATGCTGGATGCAACTGCAGAATAAGCGGCTGGACTTCCAAGCACGGGACCGACTTTTCGATCAGGATACTTTATAATCTCATTTAATATGTGGCCTATAGTGACTATTCTTGGAAATTCATGCAGATTTGTGTAAAGTCTAGCGGTCTCTTTTTCCTGCGATGAATTCATCTATTGCTTTCCTCGCTTCAAAATCACTTTTCATTTGTTTAGGAGGGTGCTTCATTAGGAAAGATGAAGCTGATTCCAGAACTCCGCCTATCCCTCTATCTATGCCCAACTTGCAACACCTAATAGCGTCAATTAATATTCCAGCAGAATTGGGACTGTCGATAACTTTGATTTTTGCTTCAACTATTACAGGTTGTCCTCCAAATATAACTCCTTCAATGTGTATATGCGCATTTTTTTCATCTTTCAGCGAAGGAAGGTAAGTATTGGCTGCTGTGTCTACAACAAAATCGTAGGGCAATACGGCCTTCAAAGCATTACTCTTAGTTAATGATTTGTGACCATAGTATCTTTCAGATAAGTTCAAGAAGTCAAGATTCCCGCCATAATTAATCTGATAAGTTCTTTCTACCTTGACTCCTCTTTCCAAAAGTAACGTAAGCAGATTCCTATGAAGGATAGTAGCCCCTATCTGGCTTTTAACGTCATCTCCAACTATAGGAACACAGTATTTCTGCGCCATATTCTCAAATTCAGGATCACTAGCTATTAATGTTGGCATTCCATTCACGAATCCTGCACGCGCCCTAATTGAAGCAGTTGCATAATATCTTGCAGCTTCATCTGCCCCAGTCGGTATTAGATTCACTAGAACATCTGTTTTTGTTTCTTTAAGTACTTCTTCTATATTGACAGGCACATTGTTCGATGGTTTCACAAACTCCATCATTTTTTCACCGATTCCATCCTTTACAGGGCCCATCATGACCTCTACATCTAGCTTTGGTACATCACAAAATTTTGGGGTACAATTTGGAGAAGAAAATATTGCTTCAGATAAATCCTTTCCAACTTTGTTTTTGTCAACCTCAAAAGCTGCCACGGGAATTATATCGCTAGGCTTATAGCCTCCAATAACTGGATGCATCAGTCCAGGTGCAAGCCCAGTACTCTCATCCACCTTGTTGTAGTAATATAAACCTTGTATTAAGCAGCTTGCACAATTTCCTACACCGGCAATAGCTATTCTTATAC
>CAZIFH010000027.1:0-2994 GCA_964539065.1 uncultured Candidatus Bathyarchaeia archaeon
GAATTAAGCGAAGGGTTCGACTTGATGTGGCGTTGGGTTGAGATTGCTTCTGGCGGCACAAGAGTTCACGACAAAAAGGTTCTTATCAGAAGGCTTAGGGAACAATCTTTACATCCAGAGTCGTTTAAGTATCATCTTCAAGCCTTTGACTTTGGGATGCCTCCGCACGCAGGTTGGGCAATTGGAATAGAAAGACTTATGATGATGCTTACGGGAATAAAAAACATTCGAGAAGTTGTTCTTTACCCAAGAGATAGGTTTAGACTAACACCATAGGATTTCTACGCTATGTATGACGTATAAGCTAATCTAAAGATGGCAATCTCGGCGTCATCCACAATTATTTCACATATCTTTTCTCAACGAAGAAACTAATTTATTGCTTTGATTAATTCTCACATTAATTTAAATGTCTTCAAATTTGTGGAATCCTCATACATATGATGATAATGGATAGTGAAATAGGTAATAGTTTTTGCAGTTACTAGCTTTTATTCAATAAAACTCGAGGTATAAGCCGCCTACAGAACACACCATAGATACAATAGCTTAATGAACAGGCACTTTTTAGACAATTATGATAAAACCATATAATGAGGGCTTTGGATGCATAAGATTGAGGTAATACCAGTTATGGATCTTCCGATAATCAAAGAAGGAGACGATCTAGGTGAACTAATATCTAAAGCTGCGGAAAAACAGGGCACTCCAATTCAAGAAGGAGACGTGATAATTGTAACTCATGTTGTGGTTTCACGAGCTGAAGGAAATATTATTAACCTAGACACGATAGTTCCTTCATGTTTTGCTGAATCTTTAGCAAAGGATATGAATAAAGATCCATCTTTGATTGAAGTGGTTCTTCGAGAAGCAAAGTCCATCGTAAGAATGGGAAACGGTCACATAATTGCTGAAACAAAACATGGTTTAATCTGCGCTAATGCAGGAGTTGATAAGTCAAACGTTTTTGGAGATAGAAATGTTGCTCCACTTCCAAAAGATCCTGATTTTTCAGCAAAACGGATCAGAGATAAAATAAAAAAAGCTACTGGTAAAGATGTAGCTGTTCTTATATCGGACACTCATGGACGAGCATTGCGAAGAGGTGAAATCAACGTGGCGGTAGGGGTGGCTGGTATGAAACCTATCCGAGACCGAAGAGGAGAAACTGACCTTTTCGGCTTCACCCTTAAGGTAAAACAAACCGCTGTAGCTGATGAACTATGTTCAGCCGCTGAACTAGTTATTGGACAGGCAAATGAAGGGGTGCCTGTTGCTATCGTCAGAGGGTATGCATATCAAAAAACTGAGGATGCATCCATAAAAGAATTACTTTGGCCTAAAGAAAAGGCTTTGTTCATCTAAATGAAGTTTCCTGCTGTTTCTTTATTAATTATTTTTCTGGCTTTCATTAGGTCCATCTTTGTATTTATGTTGAAAAATGTCATTAATTGAGGATCAATTTGTTGAATTACTATTGTGGAGAGATATCTAACTCTTTTTTGAAGTTTGATCATACTGAAAAGCCTCAAGTCCCTTTTTTCTAAGGCTTGTTTTGCAGATTTAAGAGCAGAATTTGTTCTGTAAACGGCCTGTAAAGGTTCAATGTAGTTGTTGGGCCACCTAGGAACAGCAGCGTCGACATTTATGCTTGCCTCGAATAATAAATCAGCCACTTTGCTTGAAACAAAAGGCGTGTCACATGGAAGCAAAAGAGAATAATCAGCACATGTATTTGAAAAGCCAGTTAAGGCGCCTATAAGCGGGCTGCGAAGGTTCTCATTATCAACGAATATCTTTTTTTCTTTCGGTACATGCATAGAGTAGGCTTCTTTCTGATTTTCTGAGCTAACGACCACAATAGTTTCATCCACTACTTCTCTAACTTTTTCAAGCACATATAGTATAAGTGGCTTTCCAGCAAGTTTCACAAGCCCTTTGTCTTGCCCTAATCTTTTCGAGAATCCTCCAGCAAGGATTATGGCACTTCTTTCCATTCAATTTTCCTCGTTAGTTAACATTCTTTAATAACGAACTTGGCAATTTCCTCTGCAATGTTTACTTTATTTACTGATTGAAGCCCCTTCCATCCTGGCTGACTGTTCAGCTCAATTATCAACGGACCTCTTTTGGACTCAAGAATATCTACTCCAGCAACTTGGCAGCCCACGGTTTCCGTAGCTTTGATAGCCAACTCAACGATTTTACGGCTGGGCACATATGGTTCAGGTTTTGCTCCTTGACTTACATTGGTCTTCCAGTTATTTGCGACTCTTCGCATTGATGCCAAGACTTTGCCATCTAGAATGAAAATTCGTAGATCATAGTTTTTATGTGGAATAAATTCTTGAATGTATATGACTTGATGATTGAATTCTAACGCTCGGAAAATCCTTTCCGCAACGTCTTTGTCTGAAACTCGCGTTGACCCGATGCCGCGTGAACCGAATATCGGCTTGACCACCACGTCTTCACCTAACTCATGAAAAGCCTGCAATGAAGTCTCAGAGCTTTCAGAAACTACAGTGCGAGGAATAGGAAGTCCAGCCTCTTCTATTAGGGATAACGCATAAAACTTGTCAACCGATTTTTCAATCGCAGAAGGAGGGTTTAGAATGTACATACCTAACCTTTCAAGTCTGTGAAGAAGATCCATTCTGAAGATTATATCTTCAAGCGATCCTCGTCCAATAGGACGGACAATCACTGCCTTCAATTCGCATAAAATATCATATGAATCAATCGCTATTGGAGGTTTATGTCCAACACGAGCAATTAGGTCTTTGAAACTAAAACAGACGGGGATAGCGCCAAGATTGTATATTGAAGATTTGAGCTGAGATGAACACCATGATTTTTCGTTTCGTGTCAATATACCTATCTTCACGCGTTTGACCTTCTCGAAGTCTTAAATTTTTATTTTGTTGACAAATGACCATCTCATTTAGTATCTTATTTATTTAGTTTCTGTTATTTTTCCGCAATCCCTGCAAC
>CAZIFH010000028.1:0-3272 GCA_964539065.1 uncultured Candidatus Bathyarchaeia archaeon
GAAAAATCACCTCATGATCCCCTTGAACTGGAAGAGGTTTAGAAACATCACACTGAATAAAACATACCTTGTTTCGCACCAAATTAATATTCTGAAGATTTCCGTTGCTTAGGTTATCAATAACCGTAACACTATGACCCAGTCTGACCAATTCGTCAACAAGATGACTGCCAACGAAGCCAGCCCCACCAGTCACAAGAATTCTCTTCATTTTTTTCACCTTGCATATGGATATCAGGAGAAAAAGCAGCGTTGCACCATTGTGGATTAAGTTTTTTGATTGATATGAAACCGTTCTTTTTGAATAATGAGACAACGTATTCTTCTGAGCTTTCAACATTTATACTGGGGGAAAAAGCATCAAATGATCCATGAATCGAAGGCGAGAAAGGAATCAATATTCTTAATAATGGAAACTTGTTAGTTAATCTTATTAGATTTTTTATCAAAATAAGTTTATTATTGTATGATAATAGGGAAAGAATTTTACGCCATATTCTAACTCTAATACCCTTAGGTCCATATACATAAATATGCAAAAGTCCACCGCGTTTTACAATATTTGCTACGTTTTTAAATGCCCAGTTCATGTTTCCTATGTGGTGTAATACACCCCAACAAAAAGCAAGGTCGAATAGATTTTCCTTTAGCGGTATATGAAGAATGTCAGCAAGAATAACGTCAACATCATTAAACTGCGCTGTATTTCTTTTTGTTTCCTTACAGCCGGATATTGTAAAATCAAAAGCAACCACCTTGCACCCAAGTTTCAACAAACCATATGTCCATCGACCATTTCCACATCCAGCATCTACAACAAACAAATCTTTAAGAAAATCCCTAGACAAGTTTAATTCGTCTATAAGAATCTTGTCCACATTTACTCTAAATATAGGATCAGACAGAAGATACGCTCCTTCTGGTAAATTTTTCCATTGGAAATCAAAACTTCCTCTCGTATCCGAAACTTTCGATTTCATCAATTTAATACCTGTGTTTTTAACCAGATTTATCGCCTTTTTGAAAGATTATTTTTGCCTAGGAGATTCAGCCATACAACATAATCGTCAATTCCAAGTTTCTTATCAACACCAGCCACAAGAATTTCTTTCATTCACTCTTCACCTTTCTACCCAGATATACTTTATTTCTCGATGATTTTCATGTAAATCGCTAAATGTTTATTTATAACCACCTCAGACCCGTGAGTTTTTTCTACCCACTTTCTTGAAAGCTCCCCTACCCGGCGAGTGAAATTAGAATCTGTACAAAGCAACAAGTAATTAAGAATGTCCGCTTGGTTTTTTACGTTCAAAACAGGTGGAAGTTCGCCAAATGCTTTCCGGTTATGTTCTTCAGAAAGATACATTATAACGGGCTTTTCGCAGGCCATTGCCTCTGGAGCTGTTGTGCCATAAGAACCCAGAACGAATTGGTCGGCGATGGCGGTTGAAAGGTTATACCACTTGATCAACCTAGGCTTCGACATCAGCGGTAACCAAATAATAGATTTTTCGACATCCAACTTTTTTACAAGTTCCTTCGTCCTATGGAGATCCGTTCCCCATTCAGTAATTGCGAGAACAGAATCTTTATATTCCTTATGAAACTGATAAAAGGAAACTATGAATATGTTGTTTCCTTTTTCCTTCCAGTATTGTCTTGAAGGCATGAAAAAGACATACTCATAGGGTAAGTCCTTTTCCGTCTTTTTGTATCTATACCTTGCCGTATCAATTAGAAAAGGAACAAATTGATATTTGAAACCGTATCTATCAAACAAGTCCATAGTATCAGGGTTTGTGACAATTATTACTTTTGATTTTGAATAACCTCGTTCAAACAGCTTTTTACGAAGATTGTTGGCGTCAAAATAGCGTATTGCTCCAGCGTCAAAAGAGATATACGATCTATTTGAGAATTGTGCGTATATGGGAAATGGAGTGTGTGCAATTATAAGGTCATACGCTCTCATAGCGCGAATGACTTGCCAAAATCTCTGAGGTTTCGAGAAAAGTCCTTGACTAAAGCTTAAAACATGCATCCATGGCGGCTGAATGAAATCTTTGTTAAGTACTTCCCAGTTTGGATTATAAGGATTGCCGATGTCATTAACGTCTAGATCGCATAACTCCCACTGAGGTAAGCTACATACGTGGGATGGACGATACACAAACAAGTCAGCTTCAATTTGGCTGTCTCGGAGAGCTTTAACAATGGGAAAAGCGTCGTTAGCAAGATTGCCAAAATGGGCTATTTTAGCGTCTATAATTTTAGTCATGCAGAATACCTGCCAGAAATTGTTTTATCCTCCACTTATACGCATTGTTTACATAAGCAGCGCAGTCCAGCTTCTCAGGTTTTCTAATCATATACTCCAATTGTCCCAGAGGAATTGAGATAGCATTAACAGGAGTATGAATGCCAAATATAATGTACTTCAAAGCTCGAAATATCGTAAAGATAACTGGAACACCATTTACATAAGCACTGTATCCAAACGTCCTAGTGCTTCCAAACGAATACTGCCGCCTATGCTCATATCTGACAGGATATACAGCAACCTTCATTCCCATAGACTTGGCTTTGAAAATCATCCAGCTTTCCCAGCCAATATTGCTAGGTAAAGGAGTGATTCTTTTGAATAACCTCGCTGTAACGAGACGTCCACTTCCACTTGGAAGGGTTAAATGCATAAAAACTTTCAAATCATGACAGCCTGAAGCCAAATCGACATTATCATTACGCATAAAGCTAATCAGTTTTTTGGCATAATCCGGCGGATAGACGCAATCGTCACCGCTTATCATGAAGAAATCAGAGTCTGGACAAATATTCAGAGCCATATTGAGTAGAACCGGAACCTTTGCGTAGTTTCTCGGTTCACGTCTTGGGTACCTAATAGATCGAACCCTGCCGGTTTCCGAAAGTTCCTTTAGAATGATTGGCGTGTTATCAATGCTGGCGTCGTCAGCAACAGCTATAAAGGTTTCCACTGTCTGATTCAGAAGGCTGACTATTGTGTTTCGAATAGTTTTTTCTCCATCCCTGCACGGAATAAGAGCAGTTACCTTGGGCTTGCTTTTCATAAACCCTTCACTCTAAGCCAAATTTCCAGCGCTAATAGACCCAACAACTTATTTATGTATCTCGGATCATGTTCGTCTGCCTTTCTTATGCCTTTTGGAATCCAATTTTTGTTGACTATCCCAAGTTCAATGAACCGCGCAGAGTCAAACAGTTCCATGCACATGTCTCTGCCATGCTTGTTC
>CAZIFH010000029.1:0-3539 GCA_964539065.1 uncultured Candidatus Bathyarchaeia archaeon
CTTATATATTATTTCAATTATATGAAATTCTATGAAAAAGCGAATGAAAGAATATCTATTTAACAAACTGGAAGTTAAAATATTAAAAGAGGTTGCTAAGGGAAACAACACTTTCTATCTGTTAAAGAAGTTCCTGATGATAAAACCAAATCTTCTGTCTTATAATCTAAAAAAACTTCTTCAGAAAGGGTTTATTCAAGTAGAAAGAAAGCAGAAAGGATTAGGAAAATGTGTTTACTTTAACAGTTCAAAACACGCAATTTTGCTTAGAGATCTTCTGCTGAAATACGACCATATAAAGTGGGATGATATTTTATCAGGCTTGGCTATCGATGTTCTTTTTCAAGTGATTAATAAGTCAGAGTTTACTTTTAAGAATTTTTCAAAAGCTACATATTGGCGATATACAAGAAAATTAATGTCTTATGGGATAATCATATTGTCAGATGATGGTTCTTATGAAATTAACCCCAGATTTTCGCTTTTAAAAGATTTTTTGATGGAGTATCAGCGTTCCATTTTAGAAAACATCGTTAGATCAGTTTCAGAAGGCACGGTCATCTTATGGCAAAAGGATTTAGAATGTTTGATTAGCTTACCCAAAGATGTTAATATCTCTCAGAGACACTTTATGAAAACGGCAATCTCACTTTTTAATGAATTTAATCTTCCTCTAGTAACAGACTTTAGTGTCTATTTTTACTCACCTAACAAAGAGAAAATTCGAGTGGAGGATGTAATTCTCCATACGTTATTGATTGATAGGGATAATCCGCGCTATACGCTTTATAGCTTGCTTCTTTTGAAGAAGCAGTGGAGAAAAATCGATAAGGAATATTTGCTGAAAGAAGCTCAGAGGCTGGAGTTAAGTCTTTTAGTCAATGCTATGTTTCAGTTCTTGGAAACTAAAGGTGTAAGGAGAGGTTTGATGCTGCCCACATGGGAAGAATTTGTTGCGAAGGCTGATGAGTACGGGGTGAAAGTTTAGTGCAAAAGGCATCATTTAACAGAGAGTACATATTAAATGAGCTCGATAAATTGGCATTAAAAGTATCAAAGCCGGTAAACCTGTTTATTATTGGTGGTTTATGTCTCATACATTATGGTCTCAAAGAAGCAACTAAAGACATTGACGTTGTATTGAAATCACCACTTGAATTTGATGAATCAATAAGGGCTTTAAAGAAAATTGGATACTATAAGCCTGGTTCTATTGAAATTTCCAGACCCTACAAAAAGATGGCTGCAAATATAATCTTGGAAAATAAAGATGGGTTCAGATGGGATATTTTCTTGCAAACCGTTTGCCGAGCCTTGAGCTTCTCAGATGAAATGGAATCCAGATCCAATCTCCTCTTTAAAAAGAAGTTCCTAACAGTCTTCTTAGCCTCAAGAGAAGACGTCTTCCTTTTCAAGGCCGTCACGGAAAGGGAAGCTGACCTGAGCGATATGCGGATACTTGCTGAATCAGGATTAAATTGGGAAATCATAAAGCGGGAATGCCAAAAACAGTCACTTTCCACCGGAATTTTATGGGAAAATGCCCTTTACCAAAAACTCCTTGACCTTAAATCAAAATATGGCATAAAGTCCCCGCTAGAAAAACAGCTCAAGAAAATAGCCGAAGAGAAAATGGCTGAAATTGCCATCTTAGAAGAAATTAAGAAGGGAAACACCACTGTTAAAACAATTTCCACATCCTTGAAACTATCTGAACTTTTTATTAGGCAATCCCTCGAAAAAATGGAAAAGAAAGGACTAATAAAAGTCGATAAGTCAACCCGCCCTTACAAATTAACACTTAAATAAATAACCTTGTTAACATTACTAAACCTCGCATATAACGCAAGCGACTTGACAACTTGGCCGCCGATAAAAAGCAATTACGCACTATCGGCATTCTCCGCAGTCTTCAGCAATCATCAAGGAAAAGGACTTGAACCCTTTTGGGTTTAAATCCCACCGGGCCCGCCAAAATAAATAGGTATTTAGCTATCAATGCGTGTCTATGTCAAACAGTTTAGTGCTCAGATATTTTTCTCCTGAATCAGGTAAAACTGCAACAATTATTTTGTTTTTACCAAGGTCTTTTGCTTTTTTTGCTGCAATGTAAAGTATTGCCCCGGAACTCATGCCAACAAGCAAGCCTTCTTCTTTTGCGACTTTTCTGGCAACTTCGAAAGTTTGGTGTACTTCTTCATTTGTTATTTCAATTATTTCGTCAAAGCTTTCCTTTCTAAACAATTTAGTAGGATAGGCTTCTCCTGGGTTTCTTATCCCTTGGATATTTACCCCCAATTTTGGCGTAACGCCAATAATCTTTATGTTCGGGTTGTATTCCTTGGCGCGCATAGATATGCCAACACCAGTTCCTGCTGTGCCGATGCCTGTGATAATCATATCCACTTTTCCATTCGTTTGTTCCAGAATCTCTTTTCCAGTAGTCTGATAGTGCGCAAGAATGTTTGCGGGGTCTCTGAACTGGTCTATGTCAACATACTTTTCTGGGTTTTCTTTAAGCAATTTTTGTTTAAGCTCTATGGCGCCTCCTGTTCCTTTCTCTCCGGAAGAAAGAATCAGCTCCGCACCATATGCTTGAATTATCTTCCTTCTTTCTAGGCTAACAGATTCTGGCATCACTATCGTTATCTTGTAACCCTTCGCAGCTGCTATCGTCGCAAGGGCAATCCCTGTGTTTCCAGATGTTGCTTCCAGTATTGCTTTGTCATTTTTCAACTTTCCCGCTGCTTCTGCATATTCTATCAAATAAAGTGCCATTCTATCTTTTACTGAACCACCGATGTTGTACCATTCAAGTTTTGCATAGATTGTTGCGTCATTGGGGCTGGTAAGCTTGTTTATCCTTACTAAAGGGGTTCTTCCGATAAGCTCCGTAATGTTGTTAGCCACGATCATTTACTATTCCCTCGCAGTTCTCCTAATGGAATGTTGACTTTCTTTTCTATCGCTGAAATGTGTTTCCAATTACCATTAATTCTTATCATGTGTCTAGACGTTTGTGGTGGCAATTTCTTAGAGCTCATTGCAGCTTTGATTATTCGTTTCTTTGTCAACTTCAAGGGGTTTCTTTGGCTTTGGACTTTAATATCCGACGAACTATAATCTACAAACACAGCTGGAATTTTCATGCATCCTAGTTCCTTCAAGGCGGCAACTCTGTGATGTCCATCGAGGATTATGTGTGTATCTTTGTCGATTGCTATGGCGAGTTTTAGAAATCCATCCGACCTTATCTCTTCTTTCAATTTTATTAAATGGATGAAATCTACGCTTTCATGAGGTTTTAGCTTATCTAGTCCAACGAGTTCTAATTTGGGCATTTTTTCATCTTTTTGGGCGGATGGAATGCAGATCATTTTTTAGCTCCCATTTTTTAAACGGCGTTAAGTTAGAATTTAACACCGTTAAATATTTAAACCTAACGCACATATTAATAATCGAGAGGGTAAAAAATGAAACCACCATGTATGGTTGTAGTTCAATATATTCTACCGACGATTAGAGTATTAATAATGAAG
>CAZIFH010000030.1:0-5019 GCA_964539065.1 uncultured Candidatus Bathyarchaeia archaeon
CACTGTATGCTTATTAACTGCGAGGAAGTGCGGTTGGTCAGCAAAAAGAAACAAAAGGAATTCGATGAAAGAATCAAGCAGGCTTTGTTCATTCTAGGTCAAGTTTCTGAAGACACAACGACACCTCGAAACATACGGAGAGCTGCAAAAAATTCAATTGAGACCTTGCAGTTATTGGAAGGTACAGTGGGCATAAAAGCAGCAAATGCGATTTCAATCCTTGACGAAATTCTTCAAGATCCAAATATGCCTCCATACACACGCGTAAAACTTTGGAATGTTATGAGTATTCTTGAAGCCATAAAAGACTAACCTTGAGCAAAAACTACATTTTCTGATGATTTTGACTCTATTCATGTTTGTTAGCACTTAAAGTCTACGTTAAGCTAGTTTTCATTTAATATATGAACGTATTTTTCGTTTATATATAACTCGTCTAATAATCAACCTGATTGTTAAAACACGATGTCTAAGCAGAGTTTATATTCAAAAGTATAGAGGCAATGCGATAAATAACCTAACAGAATGGAAAATAACAACAGAAAAGGTTAATATTAATGGTAGTTGTTACAATTATTCTCGCAAGCGGTTAACAAACCTACGCTTTATCTGATAGTAAGATTCAAAAACTTTTGAAGTATGCAAAACACTTTTAGAGAAAAGTTAGAAAACAATTAAATTAAGAATATTTACTATTAGATTTGTAAAACTTAATGGCGTGAGCGTGCCTAATTGTTGCCTTTACACGAAGCAATGTTGTACGAAAAAATCGAAGGCAAAAAAGTTAGATGTAACCTTTGCGGTCGAAGATGTTTAATTCAAGATGGAACTACCGGTTTCTGTAGAGTCAGAAGAAATAACTTTGGCATACTTTATACGCTAAACTACGCCAAAGCATGTGCAGCCAACGTAGACCCTATAGGAAAAAAGCCACTTTCACACTTCCATCCAGGATCTTCAGTATTATCGGTAGCCACTGTTGGATGCAACTTTAGATGCCAGTTCTGCGATAACTGGAATATAAGTCAAGAGAAAGAAGTTGCTGGAAAACATTTTCCACCAGAAGATGTTGTAAACGCTGCCATTAGTAATGGTTGTATAGGCATAAGCTACACCTATACTGAGCCTACGATTTTCTTCGAGTACGCTTATGACATTTCAATTTTGGCTCATCGAAAAGGATTGTTCAACACTTTTGTTACGAATGGCTTTATGACACCTGAAGCAGTTAGAACGATTTCTCCTTATCTTGACGCTGCAACTGTTGACTTCAAAGGAGGTGGCGACCCAGAATTTTACAAAAAGTTTTCTGCAGTTCCTTCTGTTGAGCCAATATACGAGTGTTTAAAGGAGATGAAGGCACAAAAAATTCATATAGAAATCACAAATCTTGTAATTCCAAAAATAGGCGACTCAATTGAGATGATGAATGAACTTACAATGTGGATCAAAAATAACTTAGGTCCAGATACGCCTCTTCACCTTTTAAGGTTTCATCCAGACTATAAATTAACCGACATAATATCAACAGAAGTGAAAAAGCTTGAAGAGTTCTATGAAAATGCGAAGGAACAAGGACTTAACTACGTTTATCTAGGGAACGTTCCGGGACACAAGTATGAGCACACTTATTGTCCAAACTGTCATGAGATACTTATTAAAAGATATAGTTTCAGTATAACTGAATGGAATCTGACTAAAGAAATGTGTTGTCAAAATTGTGGAAAAAAAATCCCTATTAAAGGTGAATTGCATAAAGAAGGTTTTTCTATTCCTTACTCGATTTTATAGATTTTATACGATTTTTAAAAGGGTTTTTGAATCTTAGAACCAGAAATAACGTATTGTTAATAAGATTCTTCAAGTTCACTTTTTGATGAGATCTTAATGTGGCGAATCATGGGAAAAGACGCCTCATTTGCCATAGAAGATTTGAAAGCTCAAGCAAGCTTATCCAGATATTTCGCTGTAATGCGTAACGAAAAACCAGCTAAATTTCAGATTATCCAAAAAATCTCTGCTGAGTTTGAGGGGGGCGACTCAGTTCAGGAACTTTGGCGAATTCACGAACAAAAACTGACAGAGTTCACAAGTTTGGAACAAGAATTAGACAGTAATAAAACAGCGTTAAAGAGTCTGGAAAGCCCACGTACGTCCTTTTTGGATTTAAAAAATGAGTTGGCAAATCGAATCCTTGAAAACTGCCATTTTTGCACCAGAAAATGTAAAGTTAACAGGCTAAAAGGTCAAAAAGGATACTGTAGATGCGGCACCCAAATCACAGTTTCATCTATTTTTGAACATTTAGGTGAAGAACCTGAACTTGTCCCTTCGGGAACCATCTTCACGCTAGGCTGCACGATTCGTTGTTTACATTGCCAGAACTGGTCGATTTCTCAGTGGTTTGAAGAGGGTGAGGTGTATTCTCCTGTACGGTTGGCTTTAGTGGTTAAGCAGTTAAGACGGAATGGATGTAGAAATGTCAATCTTGTAGGTGGGGAACCGACGCCTTGGCTTCAACAGTGGCTACAAACCTTCCAGCATGTGAATGTTAATATTCCCGTTGTCTGGAACTCAAACACCTACTACAGCGAGGAAACAGCTAGACTTTTAGCAGGCTTCGCTGATGTCTATCTTTTAGATTTCAAGTACGGAAACAACGAATGTGCAGAAAGAATATCCAACGCACCTAACTATTGGGAAGCATGTATGCGAAATCATTTGTATGCAAAGAAGCATGGCGAACTCATAATCAGAGTTTTAGTTTTGCCCGGTCATCTGGAATGCTGTACAAAGGAGGTTCTCAACTGGATAGCGAAGAATCTGGGTAGAAACACAAGAACAAATGTTATGTTTCAGTATAGACCCGAATGGAGGGCATATGAGATTCCTGAACTTAGAAGAAAGCTGACATCTGAGGAGATGCGAAAAGCCGTGCAATATGCTGAACAAGCTGGACTTATAAACTACATAACATGATCTTTAATGAGAAATTATTTCAGCTAACTTAAGGCGTTTCAAATCAAGTTTTTTAGTTTTTCTACAGGAATTATCTAAGTCTACTGATGTAATTCGCCCTTTTTGAACCGCGACCATACGCTTTTTTTCTCCTTCGAGTAACAGGTTTATTGCGTGATACCCAAACTCAGCTGCAAGAACTCTGCTCTTCGCTGTAGGTGTTCCACCTCTTTGGATATATCCAAGTACAGTAAGCCGAACCAGAAACCCGGTTTTTTGTGTTATGAAATTCACTACTTCATTCGCATTGCCTGCACCCTCAGCCATCACGATAATTTCGGAGACTTTTCCTTCTTTTCTATCTCTTTGAAGTCCTTCACATACTCCTTCAAGATTAAGCTTTATTTCGGGAACCAAAATTATCTCGGCTCCTCCAGCAAGACCGACTTCAAGTGCAAGAAACCCTCGGGTTCTTCCCATCACCTCAACAACGAAGATTCTTTCATGAGAAGTAGCTGTATCCCTTATCTTGTCGATTGCTGACAGCGCCGTGTTGACCGCTGTATCGAAACCGATTGTTGTTTCAGTTCCAGCTATGTCATTATCTATCGATGCTGGGACACCAATCATAGGTATTCCTGTTGCTTTATAGAGCTCGTATGCTCCTCTGAACGTACCGTCTCCGCCAATGGTGACAAGTCCTTCTATACCTAGGGCTTTCAAAGATTCGGCGGCTTTTTCTAAACCTTCAGGTGTCTTAATTTCTTCACACCTGCTTGTTTTGAGGATAGTTCCACCTAAATTGATTATTCCACTCACAGAACGTGGTCCCATTAGCCTAATCTGCCTTTCTATTATTCCTTGGTAGCCTCTTTCAAAACCGACCACTTCAAGATTGTTATGTAGCGCAGAACGGACGACGGAACGGAGAGCTGCATTCATTCCAGGAGCGTCCCCGCCTGCGGTTACGACACCAATCTTTTTCATAATATATTCCCATCTATTTTCTGTTTTCACTACCTCAAAATTGTTTACGCACGTCTTAAAATTTTTCTGATGTTTTGTTACTTAACACCACAATTCAAGATTCTAAACTACCCAAGGCTTTAGCCTTGAGGGGTGCGTTACTTTCGATGAAGAGTAAGATTCCAGAATCTTCTCCCAGCAGAGTATGCGACTAAGAACCTTCCGACTTGTCAAGGATGCACAAGCTGCAATATAGACTATAACACCGAAATGAATGTTGTCGCCGAGAAGTTAGAAGATGGAAAATAGTGGATAGTTGTTATGGCTAGGTTAGTCATTGAACTCATGTGGAGAGTGATGAAGTCGCCATAGTTCTACTTGAAATTTAGCAGAATTTAGGTCTAGGGTCATAGTTTCTGATACATTACAGATATTGGCAGAGACATGAAGATTAAGTTTTTGGAGAAATTCTAGCCAGCGTATGCACAATTATTTGAGGTATCTTGTTGAGGCCAGCATCGTATCCACAAAGAATGTAAAACGCGGATGATGTGGATCAGTCGCACTCTATCGTATATCTAGGTAGCCAGTTGATATTATTGAGGGGATGTATTTTGTAAGACCGTCATTTTGGAGACCGAAGCATGCATACTGCTTAGAGAAAGTCGGACAATATAAGTAGGTTAAAGATAGATGTGCTTCAGAAAGCTTCCTCCTAACCCTCAAAGCAAAATAAAATCTATTTCAGTCCAGTTAGTTAGAAACTCTATACTAGTAATACAAAAAATAATCTGAAAAACGGTCATGTGCAGTTATAGATTAGCTTTCTATGCTGCAACTTTCTTAATGAACTGTCTTGGCTTACCATTTGTGCCTTCGGTTATTTAGCTTTTGGATAATTGAATTTCCAACAACCACAATATTGTTAGAAGGTTTAACAAATGGCGTGATTATCACTTCTTCTTGCGTAGAAGCAGCTAGCCGTCAACCTGTTTTCATCTTCGCTTGTTACTGCTCACTGCTGCGAACATTTTTCACCACATCCTTAACGCTGTCTATGTCTTTCTCAACAATTCTTAACTATGAGAGATAGCT
>CAZIFH010000031.1:0-2830 GCA_964539065.1 uncultured Candidatus Bathyarchaeia archaeon
GAATAAGAACTCCTTCTATCACAACTCATCTCAAGGTGCTACTTAAGATAGGATGGATTAAAGAATATAACTTCACCCCTAAAACTTACCAGATTAACCTGGAAAATGAAATTGTTAAACAAATCTATGATTTTTTTCAGAGAGTTAGAGTTGCAAAAAAATTATGACCCTTTCATATTTTTCTTGGATGAGGTTCAACATCTTTGAATACAAGATCCATCAATTAAACGCATGCTTTTTAGAAATCTTTATTGAGTCAATATAAAAGTATAATTTTTATTGATTTTACTATCAAAAAGATAATAAAATTTTTATGAAAAATAAATACTATTTAATTTGGCAAAAAAGGTAATGAAGGTAATGATAAAAATAGCGACACATTTAGATTTACAAAAATAAATTAACGCAGTAAATTTTAATAATTTCTCCTTTAGAAAAACTTCATGGAGGTTTGCGCATGATTTCTGAAAGCATTTTCAGAGCGTATGACATACGTGGAGTTTATGGAAAAGAAATTACGGAAGAAGTTGCCCAAAGAATTGGAAGGGTCCTAGCAGAATACATCGACGGTGAAGGAAAAACAGTACTTGTAGGTAGGGACGTTAGGACAAGTGGATATACATTGAGCAAGGCATTTTCTAAGGGAATGCTTTCTGGTGGACTTAATGTTGAAGACATAGGGATTGTTACAACTCCACTTCTGAATTTTTCATCCGTACACTACAAAAAAAATGGTGGAGTCATGGTTACAGCTTCACATAACCCTCCTGATTGGAACGGGTTCAAGATATGGACTGAAAACGGCTTTATTTCAACGGGTATGGGCATGGAAACGTTAAAAGATCTTGTCTTAAAAGGTGAATTTACGTATGTACGTCATGGAAGACTTACATACAACCACAATGCTATTCTAGACTACATAGACCATGTTTCAAGTAAAGTAGAAATAGAATGTAAGCTCAATATTGTTGCAGATCCTGGAAACGGTTCATGTTGCATACTTATTCCAAGCATTTTTGACAGAAATGAGCTGAAAGTAACTTCTATCAATTCTAAGCCGGACGGTTCTTTTCCAGTCCATTCTCCGGAACCTAATGAGCAAACTTTAACTGAAGTGAGACGTTTGGTTCTAGATCATAAAGCGGACTTCGGTGTGGGATATGATGCTGATGGAGATCGGGCTATTTTCGTGGACGATAAAGGCAGAATAGTTTCTGATACAGTCATCTTCATAATTTTGGCTGAACACTACTTGAAGAAAAATCCAGGTGCTTCAGTAGTTTATGAAATTAGTTGCTCGCTTGCGGTTGAAGAAACCGTCAGAAAAAATGGTGGAAAACCTATTTTGAGCCAAGTTGGCCACACATACATTGTTAACAAAATGTTGAAAGAAAAAGCAGTTTTCGGTGGAGAAACAAGTGGTCACTTCTACTACATGGATGTTTATGGCTTCGATGATGCTGTCTATACAAGCCTCAAGGTGGCAGAGATTATTTCAAAAAGAGGTATGAAACTTTCAGACATCATGAATTCGCTGCCTGAATATCCTAGAATTCCAGTTAAAAACTTTGCGTGCCCAGACGAAAAAAAATTTGAGGTCGTAAAGAAACTAGCGAAAGGATTTATAGACGCAGGATACAAAATCCTAACCATGGATGGTGTGAAGGTCACTGAAGATGAAGGATGGTTTCTCATAAGACCATCCAACACCCAACCTTTAGTTAGACTGACTGTGGAAGCGAAGACTCCCGAAACTTTAAGAAGATTATCTGACTTTGCTGAGAAGAAAATAAACGATGCAATAAAAGATTTTTAGGAAGAGGCTTAATCAGCCTACTGGAAATCTTAACAAAGCTGCTATTCCTCCAAGTGAGTTGAGCATCGTTCCTGCTTCGTGTTCTGTGCTAACTATGATAATTTTCCCGCCCTTCTTTTCCACGTCACGCATAAGATTTTCAAGAACGTATCTTTCCTCATGTGAGGCTTCTCTTAATTTCACATCTGTTATTACCAATCGGTCAACGGCACTTATGTTGTTAGCTTTTTCAACATTTGGTAGTCCGTATGCAATATCTCCACGTTCTTTTCCAAGTCTCTCTAAAACTTCCTCCACCATTCTAGATTCCTCTGAAATTTGGATATTTCTCATGGTATTTTCTAAAACTCCAGAGCGTAAGGCTTCGTTAAGTCCTGCTTTACCATTATTGTTGACACTTTTTACATCCACAATTGCTTTACGAATCTCAGGATTTTTTTCCTCTAAGAACTTGATAAACTGGTTTTTAATAAAACCTACTCCAAGCACAACAATGGGCAGTCTAAAATCAGAGAGAAGATCAAGAGATTTAGCTGCGGATTTGAATAGCTCCTGAATAACCTTTGTCCTCTCGTTAATGCTTTGTTTTCCTGGCATATTGATTTTTTCTTCTGTTTTTATGTCGTATCCAAAACCCCTTATAACTGCAAGACAATATCCTTCGTCGTCAATTACTATGACAATTAATTGTGTAGTTTCAGTTTCAGTTGCTTTTTTTAACTGGTCAAGCTCATACTTCATCCAAGTGTCCTTTACAATTGTTAAAGGTTTATTGAGAGTTACGTTCATAGTGTGATGAGAGCCAAGCCCAATTTCCTCAGGCGCTTCACATATAATTCCGTGAACTCTTAGCCTATTCATATAACGATCCCACTCTACACTCTCTGCTGAGATGCCGAGAAAAATGGAGACTCGCTTTCCCTTCTCAGGCTTTTCATAACGATCTTCAAACCTAATTTCTCTGGTAGTATTCATGTAGATTTTATCACTTTTTTTAATGATATTATACAATAC
>CAZIFH010000032.1:0-4742 GCA_964539065.1 uncultured Candidatus Bathyarchaeia archaeon
GGCTAAAATACTATGTATAAACGTAGACTTATGTATGTTTTTGCCTAGCTTTGACGTATAAAGTGTGGAAACAAAAGAGGAAGGAAGGTATCCGATAACTCAAAAGAATGTTTTTGAATACAAAAACATCGATATAATGAAGTTTTAAATCAATTTAACTAGTTTATTGTTATTTGCAAAAATGTTGCTTCCTTAATTTTTTGTAATTGTTGCTCATATTAGGTTACGATGTCCAAAGAGACAAGTGACGATTAATGTACCTATACTAATTTCTTAGTAGGTAAACTTATATTTAGTTAATTTCATTAATAATGAATTTAAGCTGGGAAATAATTGCGATTCAATTTACGAGCTTTGCGATTAATATTCGTTCCACCCGTTAATCTTTTACTTATCTTAATCTTTGGATCACTCCTTGCAAGTGCAAGTATCTTATATTATACACAAGTAACATATCTTGAAAATGACTTATTTCGGTTTGAAAATCAGTTTGTTGAACTAAGAATTCCCAAAAATTGGTATGGTTCACCATTAGAATATAATGATCCTTCTTCAGGAAGAAACGCTTTCAGTGCTTATTTAGCTAATCCGGAAGGAGCAATTTACATTGGTTTACAAATATATGATGAAACTACTACTAGAATCATTCTCGAACGTTATAATTTGTCAGATGCACGTTCTATAATTAACTACGAGGTAAACGCAACTTATTATGCAATCTTAGAATCTTACAGTAATGCAACCCTTTTTTTCATTGAAAATGGTACGAGAATGGTGTCAAGCTATGAAGCAGATTACTCAACCTTCAAAATCATAAATGGATTTATGGAAAACAATGTACCTAAGAATATTTCATACATGATTTTTTCTTTTTTTAACGATGGACGATTAATTAAGATAGCATATTGGGGGAAAGAGGAAGATTTTGTTTCTTCTTATCACGTATTAGAAATGTTCATCTCTAATTTGAGGCTGAAAATATGAGTTTAGATCCATTTAAACGCGGACCAATCGAGCGAACGGACATACTTCACCTAGCAATAGGCTCAGCTATTTGTTTTGGATTAACGATACTTCTTCTTAACCTTGTATTTAATCAACTTCCGTATATTCTCTATAATTTAGGAGTTGCAGGTGTAATTTTTTTTAAGGATAACTATATAATCGCTAGAGCTTTATTCACTTTTGGAACAGTTTACTTAACAACTGGCTTTTGTGCAGGCGTCTATGCTGGCTATAATCTCTATGCAAATCTGAAGCTGCTGCTCTTTATTCCTGCAATAATAAGCACTGTAGGGTACATACTTCTAATATTATTATTAGGAGATTATTCTTTAATCACATCTGAGTTTGTTGGCTTGAGCATTCTTCAGTTTGTTGGAAATTCACTCGGCTCATTTCTAGGCGGCTATGCAATAAACTGGAATTATCTTAAAACAGAAACGAACAGAAGAACAGAAAAAATAAACTAGAAAATAGCAAATAACTGGCACAACATCTTTTAACGCTAAAGCACAATTAGTATCGTTACGTCATTAACATTAGTGCCGGTTGGACCTGTAAAAATCAGTCCACCAACTTTAGAAAAAAATGAGTATGAATCATTGTTCTTCAAATATTCACTCGCATCTATTTTCAATTCTCTACAACGTTTCAACGTTTCACTGCTAACAATTGCTCCAGCAGCATCTGTCGGTCCATCAATCCCATCTGTGCTTACAGAAGCTATCACCGTGTTGTTTAGTCCTTCAATCATTAAAGATGCCGCTAATGCTATTTCCTGATTTCGTCCCCCCTTTCCTTTCCCAGTCACAGTCACTGTTGTTTCTCCACCAACAACTATTCCAAATGGAGGCAGAAAAGGATTGCCAGAAACAAAAGATTCCTTAGCTATTGCACCTAATATTTTTCCTAATTCCCTCGCTTCGCCTTCTATAAAGGAAGACAAAAACAAAACTTTTAAACCGCAATCTTTCATCAAATTTACTGCAGCTTGACTGGCTAAGCGATTGTTGCCTAAAACAATGTTGCACACTTTATTAAAAATTGGATCGTCCTTCTTTGGAGTTTCCTCTAAAAGTCCCATTTCACCCTTTGAAAGAACCTCTTTTATAGATTCAGGAATTTTTTTATATGCATTATATCTCTTAAGAGTTCTGACTGCATCTTTAAAAGTTGTAGAATCTGGAACGGTTGGACCTGAAGCTATTACGTCTAATGGATCGCCTAGGACATCAGACAACAAAAGCCCGAGAACCGTAGCAGGATAGGCTGCTTTCGCAAGTTGTCCACCCTTAAAGTTAGAGATGTGTTTCCTTACAGCATTTATCTCATTGATTGTAGCCCCGCACTTCAAAAGTAATTCTGTAACTTCTTGTTTATCTGAAAGAGAGACTCCATCTCTTGGCAAAGCTAAAAGGCTTGATCCACCTCCTGAAATCAAGCAGATAACTAGATCATTTTCCTTTGCTTGTCTAACGAGACCAATTATTTTTTTTGCACCTTCAACGCTACTCTCGTCAGGTATAGGATGGCTGGCTTCATGAATCCTAATTTTTTTTGTATGGTAATTTTTAGCTGAGCCCCTTGGAACGACTACTAAGCCTTTTGTGATGCGGTTACCAAGAATTTCCTCTAACGCTTCTGCCATAGAACCGGAGGCTTTTCCACCGCCAACAACAATCACCTCGTCATAATGTGTCATATCAAATGTTTTTTCTCCAATTTTCAATATGTTATTTGAAAAAAAGATTTTTGACTTTACAATCTTTTTAGGTTCAACAGCATTAATTAAGGCTTCAATGCAATCAAGAGCAATTTCACGAGCCATTCTACTAGTCGAAGAAAAAGCATCATTTAACAGTTCTTCCTTATTTCTTATGCTAATCATTTCAGTCTCTTCCACATAATCACGAAATATTAATAGATAAGCGCATTGAGGTTAAAAACCCTCTGGCAAAAAACAGAACATCTTCTTTTATAGATAATAAACATATCCTAAATGTTTTTTTTGTGAAAAAACTGTTTTTTAAGCCCTTCTTTAGACGAAAAATTTAACTATCAAAATTAGATGATTTTTATGGGAAAAATTTCCAGTTAAAAAGCAGCATTTATGCTAGTAAAATCTAAAAAATCAGTTGAAGCGTCATAAAAAAAGAGACTTCTTTCTTTGCATAATATCAGTTTAGCTATTAAAAATATCCAAATTTTTTTGAAATAATCAATCTTTCAATAAAGCATTTTAGGTTAATTTTTTTATCCATATTTTTCTAACGATGCAAGTAAATTTATTCCACATACATTACAGTTTGTTCTTTATAATCAGTTATTACGCTAATTGACCCACGAATTTCTTTATCTAACAATAGGTCACCAGTGTCAACCCTCAATTTTCTTAATTGTCTCAGCTTGCTTTTTGTAGCAATCACAATAAAATTGTTTACACCCACTTGCCTGATAACATTTGAACTGATTTGTTGATTTCCTCTGCCAAAAATAAATCCTTGTCCTCCTATTGGAGTAACTACAATTCTTGAGTTTTTTTTCTTCGTCATCTCAAGAATAGTTTTTTCACTCACATCATGAGCTATGATTTTCCTATTACACATGATGTCAACTCCCAAAAGCGTCTTCTTTTCATTAAGTAAATCAGCGATAACTCGCGTGGTTGTGCCTGGCCCCAGCACATAAAGAATGTCTGGTTTCATGATTTCGTCAATAAAATAGACAGCTATTGCAGCTTGGTTACGCAGTTCCTCTTCGGTAGTTGGGCTGGCAACTTTTATGCTCTGAATAGAATCTGCTTCGTAGGGAGTGAAGACATAACCATAAAGTCTTGCTGAGACACGACCGTTTCTAAAAGCTTCTTCATCGACATCCATAACTTCTGCTTCCCTTAAAGGAACTCTATCGAAAAGGAAATGGATAGTTGTGCTTGCGGCTATTTCTGGGTTAAAAGCAAACACCGCACTATGCATCTTAACCCCCGTGGGCACACCTAACATTGGAAGGCGCATGCTTACAACATCCATTATGTCTCTAGCCGTCCCATCTCCTCCACAAAAAACAAGTAAATCTAAACCTTTACTCATCATTACTTTCGTTGCATTCTTAGTGTCCACCGCATAAGTTTCGTTTTTCGCATTATAAACAATTTCACATTTAAATCCAGCATTGTGAGCTTCATAAGCTCCCATAATACCTCCCGCAGTAATGAGTTGTATTTCATTTTCTAAGGGTTTCAAAAAAGAAAGAAAAAGTTCTGCTCTTGCTGGCGCTACAGGTTTCGCGCCTAGATCTATCGCTTTTTTTAAAGTTGTTTTTCCATCAGTCCCTTTTAGACCGACTGCACCGCCCATACCTGCAATCGGATTGACAATTAAACCTAGTTTTTTCATGGATTTTTCCTGCATATATTCAAATTCGTTTAAAACTTAATGATGCTTATTAGTCTTTCATCGAACACTAGTGTCATTTTGGATACCTTACCCATCATGCCGTTGCTTCCTTGTTATTTGAGGAAGAATATTCAAAAAAGATAAAAGATTCATAGACGGCAAAACGTCTCTATTCAATTGAGGCATAAATCACAAAGTTCTTATGATAAAAGGCTAATAATATTCGTAAACTCCAAAAACTAGGCGGTTCGTTACGTTTATCTCACAGGAGACATACATATGGTAATGCACCTCTTAAGAAGGCAAATCGGTGATAATCTTCTCGTAGAGCGAATTATGTACACC
>CAZIFH010000033.1:0-10832 GCA_964539065.1 uncultured Candidatus Bathyarchaeia archaeon
CGGTTTTAAGGTCGATGCGATTTTTAGCCCTTTAAAGAAAGCGAGAAATGGATATATAAAAGACAAACCACCTTTAAGTGGAAGATGAATCTTCTCCACATGTACTGTATTTGGAAGTTTAACCTCAACACGCGGCAAATCTATTCTGATAGGCTCGATGACGATGGCAAGGGTATGCGATGGTAAATCCATCAGTTGATCTATTAAGCTTGCAGAGGCACCTATCCCATAATCCAAAGGATAAAACGAGAGGAAAAGTAATTTCAAATCGGTTATTCTTCCTAAACGAAGCTCCAATTACTGCCTTCCCAATAAAATGAACTTACTGCCAGAGTACAATATTGTAAAATTCTTATTATTAACCAAGCTTTCTAATAATTTGGCTTTTATATAGTCTTTATCAATTATATATAACCCACAAGATGGATCCGAAGACAATCTCAGATGAGCCATTTTCACCACGCGATTTGCATAATATGTATAGGAAGATGGAGAATATACACTTGTGTCTGGTTCTTTTTGCAGAAGTATGTTTAGTACTTGGGGTAAATCTGCATAATCTGTGCGAGTAGGCGTCGTTACAGTCGCAGAATAGAAAGTAGCTGAAAAAACTCCTAGGAAAACAAAGAATAAGAACGACGACATGAGTACTTTCCTCTTATATTTAATAAGCGAACTGAAAGCGGGCATTGCCAAAATTACGAACACCATAGGAATAAGCGTGGTTGACCTAGTCAATATTCCTCCAAAATAGAAAAGCAATATTACTAAAATGGATGAAAAAATGGTTCTCCGATTACATTTAAGCGTAAGGAATCCAACAGCTACAGATACTATTAGTATATGATATCGCAGTATAATGCGTTCTAGGGTTTCATTAAAAATGTCTTTGGTGAAGGGTAGAAATGTATCAAGCGAATACGCATGAAGTACTGCATATATAAGCATAACTGTCATTGATCCTAATAAAAGGAAGTTTTCGCTTGAAACCAATGTTCTCTTTCCTGTTTTACTTGTTCTGAGCGCAATTTTTGGTAATTCTCTTGGTGAAAACTGGGATGTAAAGACCGCATTATCTGTTTTTTCGATAAAATTTAAGCGAGTTAGAACAAGTATACCTAAAAAGGCAATAAAAACTATCAATATGATAAATGGAGAGGCATCGTATATTACTAAAGATTTCAGAGAAGTTTTAAATTGGTTAAATATCACTTCACTTATGAAGCCTCTTTGATATAATTCCGTAAGTAAAGCGAGTGCTTGTTTATATAGGTGCACCGAAAGAGTCAGACCAGAAAAAATTGTCACTGACAAGATAAACAAAACAATTCCTTTCATATTAATCTTTTTTATTCCGAAAAGTAATAATAAAAGAAGAACTGTTAAGATCGAGTATCTTGGGTTTGAGAAAGACATGAAAAAGATAGCGCCACTCAACATAAAACTACTTGCCTGTCTTTTGTGAAGCACGCTACACGCAGCTACCGCGGAGACGGCGCTAAAGCTCTTATATGGTGTTAGCCATAGTTGGCAAATATTTGAGGCATATAACGATTGAGTCGCTGTTGAAATACGCCAACTTATTATGGAACTTGTTATTTTTCCTGCATAAACTGGCAAGAGGATTACCGCCAGTCCATCCATTAATGAGGCTATAATTGCACCAATTACTGCTATTCGTGAATCGTCTGTGATGAATGACTTTAAGAAATGATATGTAACAAAGGGGAACATTAAAGAGCCTACAAGGAAGGGAAGATTTGATGACAGAAGAAGGTTATCGAATCCAGTTATGTACGCAAAAAGGATGGAAACGAAACCCATAATGGGGGTATAATAGCTGTCGGCTTTGTAGTAGGGTTGCAGGTTCACTCTTTTAACGATACTTAAGATGTTGCCCCCGACTACGGCATTGTCAGCATACAAATTATAAAGTCCGAACGGGACGTAAACCATCGTGAAGATACCAGCAGAAAAAAGAGCCAAAAGCAAGTCTGAGCAGGTTAAGTTTATGCGAATTTCTTTTGTCTTAAACCTTCGATGCAACCAAAAGGTTAATCCAATGAACGTTATGTGAAATAAGCAGAGAATCCAACGAACTCCTTCAATGCCATTAATGTGGAAAGCATATATTACTAAAGATGTTTCAAAGGCAATGACGCCTATAAGATATGCCGCCATCTTGTACAAGTGAATGTCAGTATCTCCATAAACACTGATATAAAGAACAATGGCATTTGTCGTCATAACTGTTAAGAAATTTACTAAAGGAAGTAGTCCATTCAAACCTTGAGTTAATATATCTTCACTAAGGAAGCCGATGTTAGGAACATTCAACCATATTATGGAAAAAATAGCGTTCGCGTTAAATACGATAGGTATAATGTAGGAAAATCTTGGAAAAACAAAGTTAAAATTCTTCGCTGAAAACTCTTCGCCATTCACTAGGAGGATTGATGTATACGCTAAAACGAACATTATAAGTCCAAAAGATGTATTGTAAATGAGACGAAATGGCATCACTGAAGAGGAAGAAACCAGTAGATCGAAAAACAGAGTTGAAAATAATGTAAAGACGATCAAAAACACAGTTTTATTTTTCAAAGGTATTTTTAGCTTCAACTTTCCTGCCTCGCAATTACTTTTTCAATCTTAAACCCAAAAATACCCAGAAGAGAAAAAATTGCTACTATGCCCAACAACAACACATTTACCCAAGAGATTGGATTCACACGAGCACCCACAGAGATGCTTATAAAGCCCACTTCATTGTACATATTAGTTAAACCATACCTCCTATCAATGACTCCTGTTACCTTTAACGTTACATCGCCTGGCACTACAGGATTAAATGTTGATTCCCATCTTCCCTTGGTATCTGACCATTTCATAGCCGTTCCATTTAAGAATAACACTCCATGCTCTCCAGTGAACTCGGAACCGTCAAATTCGTACGTAGCTTTGAACCAGACAGTTTGAGCCTCTCCGATTACAGCCGAGGTCGCCGTGATCCCGCCTTCAACTATCTTCAATCGATCTACAATAATACAAAGTGTCTGACTTGCCCCCTTACTCCCAGAAGTCATTGGGTATACCCTGTAACAGTATCGACCAACAGCATCTTCGCTTGTTAAGGGAACAGAAAACCAGCCGCTTGTGGAATTCACCAAACTGGTGACTTTCTTGATTGTTCCATTTAACTCAACAATTATGTTAACATTTGCATACCCATCCGTCCATGCATAATTTGTTCCTTGAATTACGCATTGATGCTCCTTGCCAGACCTATCCTTAACATCTCCATCAAAGGACAGATACAAAACCAACCCAGTCTCATTACTGTAAACACCTTGATAATGTTCCCAAACTTCGCTTGGCGATAATGCTCGGTTGAAAACGCGAACCTCGTCAATTACGCCAGACGTAAAACCATAACCTGGCTGTCTTGCCCCTATGTATAGGGGATAGTTTTCTCCAATAGTTATTGTTCCCTCGGTTGTTACTGTCGCACCAAATTGTTTACCATCAACGTAAAGTCTTAACTCGTTGTTGCCCCAAGTACCCACAAAATAGTGCCATTTACCATCTAAAGTATAGCGGTGGGAGGTGTATGAACCTACATCAGTCACAACAGCAAACCCCATTGCATTGTTAGATGAAACCGAAACCCCATAGCCCTCGTTAGACGTACCTATTCCATAACCTTTTTTATCAACGAGGGTTTGCCATGTGCCAAGCAAATCAATCTTTGCCCAGAATGCAACCGACCCAGCATCTTGCCACAACAATGAGAAATCATTTCCACAATTCACGTAGCTCTTGCCATCTAGTTTTAAAGCAGAGTTTCCACTACATGGTGGTATGGCCGTATCTTCATAATACAATGTTCCTGTAAATGATGTATTTGAATGAGGGTCAAGCCGACTGTCGTTTACGTTTTCCAGACTTAGGACTAGATTGTTATTGAAATAGAACGAGTCTGTTGTTGAAGAGCTTCCGCTTAAGTAGATATTGGCATATACGACCGTAGGGGTTTGAAACTCATCTATTGTCGGAGATGCTTCTTGTGTAAGAACTGTATTGGTAAACGAAGGGTATAATAATGAAACTAGAATAAAAATGAAAAACACGATTAACCAGGTCTTCGGGGGTGCCATTTTTCCTTGCTTAGTACCCATTTTTGGCAGATAGTCTCATCGCCTACGTCACCACTACAATTAGGCTTGGAAACATCCCCGCGTCAGTTCCCCTTGAAGAGCGGTTCGGCAACACTACGTCACGGGTATTCCAGTAATACTTCCTGATAGATCCTGAGCAGCTTGTTTGCGATTAGCGACCAATCATATTCTCTCTTCACTTCTCTACGAGCTGTCTTGGCCAGTGATCTGAGTAGATCTTTATTGCTCATAAGGTCAACCAAAGCTTTAGCTAGACCCTTGACATCGGAAGTTGGAACCAGAATTCCAGAATATCCGTCGCGAATAACGGAGTTAATCCCTGGAATATCCGTCGCGACTACGCATAAACCACTGGCCATGGCTTCTAAGATTGCAAAGGGCATACCTTCTTTAGTTGAAGTAAAAACAAAAATTGATCCGCAATGCAGAAAATCTCTCATGTTAATCCAAGGAATATATCCGTACCATTTCACCGAGTTCTGAATCCCAAGATATTTGCACATGACCTTGAGTTTTATCTTCAATGGGCCAGTTCCAGCCAAGTAGAGTTTGGCATCTGGTTTTTGTTTGATTACGAGAGACCAAGCTTTGAGTAGATGCTGGATCCCCTTTTCAGGAACCAATCTTCCAGCCCAAAGCACGATTTCGTTTTTTCCACTTTTTCGTCTAGGTTTATACCAATCTATGTCTACTCCGTTTGGAATTATTACAATTTTTCTTCTGGGTACACCAAGTGAAACAATCTCTTTAGCATCAGATCCAGTTAGGCAAATTATTCTATGGGCAAGTGAGAATATAATTCTACCAATAGTCTTTAGATAGAATCTTTGCACGGCTTCAAGCATCCTACCTCTAGCCGCATATGTTCCATGGACAGTAATCACTACTGGCTTGCGTAATATCTTGGCAACAAACAATGCTTGCAGGCAAGTTGCAAAGGACAAATGTCCGTGAATATGTACTATATCAGGATTAAAGCGGAGAGCTATTGTCAATAGACCACTAAGAAGTGGGTTATTAAACTTAACGAAAGGAATCTGTATATTTAAACCCCGAAGTAAGAAAACCTCGACGCCTGAAATCATGTGTCTTGAGTGCCTATTGCCCTTCTTCCTCCAAGACAAAACCATTACCCTATGCCCTTTTTTGGCTAGGATTCTTCTATGATCTATGGAACAAAGGGTTTCAACCCGTGTAATTGGTTGCACGTATAGGATCCGAAGTGGTGAAGTCAATTTATGCATTTGAAATTTCTCTGTTTCTCCAAAATGGTCTTAGCCTTTGAATATTCCACTAGTTTTATTAAAGAATCGAGTCTACTCGCGACTAGTATTACAAAACGAGGTAAATAGACTAGGATCTTGGATCTACCGATCTTCGAAAAGACAGTCTGAGTTGCAACCATCCATATGCGACCCAAAGCAAATTCAACAGGTAGGTCTTCACGAGTAATCAGCTCGTTATGTAATGCTCTTCTGATAGATTCTAGAATCATAGTCGTTCTAATAATTTGATTAGAATCCAGTTTGATCCATTCTAACATACCTTTGTTGCAGGCAGTCTTCACAAGATTCAGGACAGTACATGATCTAACAATTGCAAGGGTCCATTTTTTCTGTTTCAAGATTGATTTATCAACCCCCCAAGGATCCCCACAAGAGACATCGGCGTACCTACCCGAAAAGTCATAACAAGAAAAGCAAGCCGTATTTTGAAAAAACCGAGAGTTCAATAGCGTGCCTATATATGACGAAAATGGTCGCTTCTCCAATGTCGGCTTAAGGCTTGTATCGTTCGACCACTGAATCGCAAACTCGCCCGGCCATTCACCGCTTCTGAACTTCACATCTTCAACTTTATTTCTTGGAATCTTCAGGTCTCTGACAATCCATTGGGCCATACTATCTTTTACTCCTCCTGTACAGAACAGAGATATTGTGAATAGTACTCTTTGAGTCAACGTTGGCATGAGAACCATCATTCTTTTAAGAGCCCTTATGTGGCAAGGTAAGCCAACAATGGCGTATTTTCCTTCGTTCCTGATTATCGCCTTAATTGCGCTTCCCCAAGCAACGGGGCCATACTTTGACCCGCTAGCATGTAATATCATCGATTCTTCCTCTGCAATGTCTGCCTTGAAAAGAAACCTTTTCTTTGAAACAACTATGAGCGCCCCATCTATGATTCCATGCGTCATGGCAAAGGCGAGTAATCCTGTTACAAATCCTCCTGAGGAACAGTCTGTAATGTCTCTATCTTTTACGCCTATTAGAAACGAATTTGATAATATCTGGCTAAGTTCTTGTTGGAGACTAACATCTTCAACCAAACCTGAAGGTCCAGAAATGGGACACACATTGTAGCAACGACCACAAGACCTGCATTTGTATGGATCAATTCGAGGCGTGTAAATACCCTCAAAGACGATCTGTATTGCATCAGCTGGACAGACTGCATAACAAGCACAACAGCCTATACACCTTGATGCGTTAACCAGTTCCGATACATTCTTCATAGAAGTATCCTAACTTTCAAATTCTACAGATAGCATAGCCAAGTCGTCAATCGATCAAGCCCTCTCTGTGCGGAAAAGACTGCTCTCTCTTTTATCTTCTCAAAAACATATGTCATATGGCTATAATTGTCAAGAACCTGTTCTATGCTGCCAAATAAGGTTTCTTCAGAAAGTCTTTCCAAAGGTATGGCACAGTAATCAACTCCCAACATTCCAAGAAGTGAAAGGGTTTTACGATTGTAGTCAATACCTATAGAGGGTATACCTTGGGATAAGGCATGTATTAAACAATGCATCCTTCCGCTTAATAAGAAATCCGTGTTTCCGATAATTCCTTTGACCATATTTGGGTTCCGAATGTTTAAAACCGCGGCTTTGTGCTTCTTCTTGACTTTTGCGAATACTTTACTACACGCTACCCTATCATCAAAAGTTGGTCCATGCACATGCGGAATGAGGACTACATGAAAGCCGTATTCTTCAATTAGTAGGTCGACGGATTCGGCCAACAGGTCAAAGTATCTCTTCTTCAGATCCCTTACTTGGGTACCGTCTCTCGACAGATATTTTGGTATCAATGCGCTTACATTTATTCCAGCTAATTTCTTGGGAACTACCCCAAACGTGGATTCTAATATTTGTCTTACCGACGACTGATTTGACGGTTTCAGTAGAAAAGCAGGATCGCATTCCACTGGCGGGGAAACATTGCATTCTATTTCTCGGAGTGTATTAATCGAATAGTAATCTCTAACGACCACGAGAGAAGCGTATTCGATTTCTCTCTTTAGCAGCTCAATGCATATCTTCTCTACGTGGCTTCTTAGATTGAACGGACCAATGGTATGACCAAAAAATGCTAGTGGCTTCTGGAAAAGCAAGGCTAGATGTTGCGTAGCAATCTGTACTAGTAGGGATTGCCGTCCGTAAGCATTACTGAGAACATCGCCCGAACCCACTATAATAGCATCGGCTTTTTTAAAGACATGAGGAAAACTCGGGATTCTACTTACGATGTCAAGTGAGGCATGTTTAATCGAAGAAAGAGGGTTACAGACAAAATGAGTTCTTCGATCGATTTCTTCAGGAACATTCCTTTTGTGAGATCGCCAATCATTAGTCAATACGAAAATCTCACTGTTTCGAGGACCGCTGCAATATAACTGCTTGAGAATTACTTGTAGAATAGATGCGTCGCCTAAGTTTAGGCCAGAGCCATAGTTCGTCAACAAAATCTTCATACTACTAGATCATCTAAAAACAATTGAAAAAATGTATGTAATCTTCATTTTGCAAACACTGGGCTTATAGTGAATGAGAGCATTCCACGTAATATTACAGCGATTTTGTAGAACTCTCTCAATTGTTGCTAGATAAAATTCTTCGGATCGCCTTATCGGATTTTTCCCATGTGGCTAACAGCTCAATTAGCTGAAGAGTTGATTACGAATCCATAAGCTAAACCGACTATGTCCACACATGTTGACAAGTTCTAGGATTTGAATTCAGTTATCTAACGCCACTTAACGGCAATTTATGGTAGATATTAATCAGTTTGTCAGCTACTGCATCCCAATTATGTTTTTCACGTATAGCTTCCAAACACTTTAGCGAATATGAGCTAGCAAGCTTCTTATCGAGCAGCAATTTCATGATGGCTTCACCAAAAGCCATAGGATCATGGTCAGCGATTAAGCCATAATCTCCTTCTGCAACAAACTTTGCACATTCGGTACCTTTGGACACAACAAAAGGCAGCCCTATGCTCATATAATCAAAGAGCTTCAGTGGCATTGCTACCGCATATTTAGTCGGAATTACTCCCACATCAAAGCGGCAAAGCGTGTTTAAAAGAACATCATGGGGCAGGGTTTGGATAAATGTGATAGAGGCGCCGATTTTCAAAGACAAATTTTTCAAGTATCCTTTCATTCTTCCATGCCCAATAATATAGAACTTTACTTGCGGAAACTTTTGTGCAACAAATGGCACTGATTTTACATACAGCTCAACATTTTCTGAGGGCTCTAAGCTTCCAGCATACACAACACTAGATGCTTTGTCGGATCTCATAGTTTTAGTCATAGCTGGCAAAAAAGAAGCATTCGGTATTATCTCTATTTTAGTCGGACTAGCCCCAAATGTGTTCACCAAGTAATCTTTCATTGTTTTGCTTACAACGAGTACCAAATTAGATTCATTAACTATTTCGGATGTAGCGCCTAAAAGGCTGTTTCTAAGGCTTGGGTTCTTAAAACGTATTTCCTCTGCCCATATACCGTGTAAGTCAGTAACGACGGGGATGCCGAGCTGCTGCTTTGCTCTTATACAAGCAAGACCAGCAATATCCTGTTCTCCTTGCAATAGAGAAACATCACTTCCTTTTAGTGCCGCTACAATTCTCGCTGAGAGAAATTCAGTTATCTTTCGTATCGCGTGTTCATTTAATAAGAGGTGTTGACCGATTCTAGATTGCAGGGATCTATGTGCAATGCTAAAAAGAGCTGTTTTGCCCAACGAAGAAGTATGTAAAGTGTCAAATGACATCGCGCGGACATCTTCAATCTCGTAAGTGCGCGAAGCAAAGGGATTGAAGATTATTACAGACGCGCCTTTTCTTGTTAATCCTTTTGCTAGCTCCGATACTCGCACTCTGACTCCTATACTTCCAGACTTATCTAAAGGCTCGCTAACTACAAACGCTATTCTCAAAGTGCTCTTCCGAGAGTTAAGTGTTGTTAGATATTATCTCTTTTTAAGGTCTAGCTAAGAGTCACATAAACATTTGATGTATGCTCGTAATCTGAAAGATTGTCGTAATGAGGAAAAAACTTACCTGCTGATTTACATAACCACAATCGATCATAGACCTGTTAAATATACTCGCCATTCTAATGGTTCCGAGTACTTTATACTCCTTATAACGCGGAGATTCAAAAAGATAAGAAGCGTCTTGTCCCATTGTTCCAATAATAGGGAATTTCCTCATTCATCAACCATTCTAAAGTCATATATTAAGTATTGCGTAATTATAGTATCGGACAAAACTGATTGGACCATTGGACTGATCAGCAGCGTATTTCTTCTTTTTTTTGACGATTCGGGATGGTATTGAAGCTTCTGCGCAATCCTTTGTCTAATTATTTATGACGAATACTATAATTTGGGAGACGAATTTCTCTTATCAGGCTTACTAGCACCCAGAGTATTATGGCTGTGGTGAACAGCATCAATCAATGTCTATTATTTGTCTTCTGCACTAGCCTAGATATAGCATAGAGCGTTATAGCTGTGAAAACAGCGAAAAGCCCTATAAGTATGAAAGCAATGGAAGCCAACGCAATGTTAGTCGTTATCGTGTGCTTCACAGCATATGTCTGCAGCATCCAAACTCCAAATAAGACTCCAATAAGTAATGAAAGAACACCAGGTACGCCTAAGAGTAATAAAGGCCTATCCTCCACTACTAATCGTACAATCGACATAATTACGCTAGCTCCATGCCTCAACGGGTTATGAGTTGAAGTCTTCTTTATCCCATGATAAGCACATTCTGTTGGAACCTCAACAATAATCAGTCCTTGTTTCTTTGCCTCCATCAAAACCTCCACGCTAACACCCATCCCATTCTCATTAAGCCTTAGACCCTCCAAAGCCTTACGATCATAAGCCCTAAAGCCGCTTTGAGCATCCCTAACACCATACTTTTTAGAAGTTTTGTTCACAAGTTTAGTGATGAATTTTATGCCAGCCCTTCTATACCACGGAACAGTATACGCTGAACGCTCATCAACAAACCTTGAACCAATAACCACATCAGCAACACCGTCAACAATAGGCTTCACAACCTTAGGAACCTCACGTGGATCATGTTGTCCATCCGCATCCAAAGTAACCATAACATCTGCGTCAAGCTCCCTAGCCCTCCTAAACAAACTCTGAATAGCCGCCCCATAACCCAAGTTTCTCTCATGCCTAATCACTTCAGCCCCAAGCCCCTCAGCTATCTCAGCCGTCACATCTGTTGAGCCGTCACTGCAAACAACAACCTTATCAACATACCTTTTAGCTTGCAGGACAACCTTAGCAATCGATCTTTCCTCGTTATAGGCAGGAATGCAGGCAACAACAAAAGGCTT
>CAZIFH010000034.1:0-13668 GCA_964539065.1 uncultured Candidatus Bathyarchaeia archaeon
ATATCTTCTGTAACTGGACATTGTGTTTTAGAGAACTTCTTTAAAGCAGGTTGCTTTGATAATGGAATTGGATAGTACACCATACAACCTATGTTCTCAGCTTTTAATGCATTCACAAACTCATCTCTAGAACACTTGAACTGCTCAAGATTCATGACAATTGTATAGTAGCTATATGAGTGGTCAACATTTTTTCCTGGCTTTTGAGGAGTTAACCCTCCTATTTGTTTTAGGCAATCAGTCAGGATCCTCGCGTTTCTTTTCCTCTTAGCCAAAAAATCATCAAACATTTCAAGTTGACGGAGTCCGATAGCAGCAGAGATTTCTGTCATTCTGTAATTAAGTCCCAAAGATATAGAGAGATATCTTGTCCGTTGACCGTGATTGCGGAACAAAACACCCTTTTCGAAAAGTTCTTTGGAGTTAGTAGTGACTAAACCGCCTTCGCTTGTCGTTAAAGTCTTCGTTGGATAAAAACTGTAACAGTTAAGATCATCAAAGGCTCCTACATCTTTTCTATCGATTTTTGTGCCATGAGCTTGAGCTGCATCGTTAACCAAGTAAAGGCCGTGATCTTCGGCGATTTCGCTTAACGCCTCCAAGTCAGCAGCGTTCCCAAAAAGGTGCACTGGAGATATGGCCTTAGTTTTTTTAGTGATTTTTTTTATTACGTCATCTGGATCAACGGTTAACGTCTCCCTGTCTATATCTGCAAAAACTGGTTTTCCTCCAGCTAAAACTACGGTGCTTGCTGTAGCTATAAAAGTAAAGTCGGGGACGATGACTTCATCTCCAGGCTTAAGAATGGTGGCATAAGATGTGTGCAATGCTGCAGTTCCTGAACTAACGGCATAAGCATAGTTCGCACCGACTCTTTTCCTGAATTCTTCCTCGAACCTTGCAGTTTTCGAACTTTGCGTGAGATGTCCTGATCGCAGAACTTCTTTTATGTCTTGAACAGTACTTTCTATGAAAACTGGCTTCGCTATGGGTATTTCAATGTCAGAAACAGGTTTTCCGCCATAGATTGCCAGTTTTTCCAAACTGCGTTGCTCCGAATTTGATCCGAACTTCAGGCTTTATTTCACTCATGAAAATCTGGCCAAAGCGCTGTTTATCTCAGCAAGTTCTTTTTCAGTGGCTTCTAGTCCAACTTCAAGTATTTGTTTATTTTTTACGTAAGTTTCCTGCTTAACTTCTTTTGCGATGTTTTGCATTTCGAGAGAGACAAGAAACAACTTAAGAAGTTCAGCTTGGGCTTTAAGTTCATCCACTCTGTCACTCATTTTATGTAACAGGGTTTTTTTGTGAGACTCCAGTTCGCTTATATTTTCATTCAAATTGTCAACTAGATGCGCGTACGTGGGTTGCGACATTCTGTTTTTTGCTAGCAGCTCGTCTAGTGCTTGTTTTTTTCTTTTAGCTAATTCAAGATCCGAATAGATTTTTTCAAATGAAGTTCTCCATGAACTCAAATTTGTCACTTTCCTAATTAGTCTTTAGTTATAATTTTTCTTAATATAACATTAAGCCTCATATGTAATAGTTGGTTTCCCCGTTTCATCACAAGTCAAAGAGGTCACAATTACATATGGTACTCGACGCTTAATATATCCTAATATCTGCCTGAATCTTGTGATGTCATAACTTAAAGTTAACTCGTCTAGAATAAAGAGTGGGAACTCTTGGAGAAAAGTCTCCTTAGCAGCAAGCATCAACATCAGGCTTACCGTAAGTTTTTCAGATGCACTGAGGGTTTCGATAGGTTGGCGAATACCTTTTTCTCGAATAACGTTTAGACCAAAGTTTTGGTCGAGAAAAATGTTTTCAAACCCTTTCATCATAAGTTCTTTTAGAGCTCTATTGATGTTTCTGTTGAACCGCAGTTTAGCAGAAGTCATAAGTTTCATGTATTTGTACTGATAAAACTCGATGATTTTGTTTAGCCACTCAATTCTTCTCATCATGTCCTTACGGACTTCAATAACAAGTCGTCCCCCGTACTTCGGGTTGTCTTCAGGGAACTTTTCAGCGTGCTGTATTGTTTCTTCTTTTAGGATAATAGCTTTGTTTATTCGCTGAATTTCTGCTTCCAAGTCTTTTAGTCCTTTGATTTCTTCAGCAAGTTTTTCTTGGGATTGCCGTTCTAACTTTGTAGCCTCTGCCTTAAGTGACACTAATTTTTTTGTTTCTCTAGCGATTTCTTTACGAATCTCTTCTTGTCTTCTTTTTGACTCAATAATGCTCTTTTTGATTTTCGCCGCAACCTTTTCAGATTCGTTGGCGATCTCTAGAAAGCCTTTCAGCTGCTTTTCTTTTTCTTCTTCGTGAACTAATTCTGTTCTTAGTTCAGACAACACGTTTTCTTGTTTTAAAACTTCAGATTCCATTTCTTGTTTTTCCTTTACAATACTTTGGACGGCTTCATTATGGCTAGATTTGAGATCCGAAATTCTGGACTCTACTTGTTCACGTCTTAAATACAGATTCGTTAGTTCTGTTACTAAAAGTGGAAGAGACTCAAACTTTTCAAAGATCGGGAAAGCCAGTTCTTCGTTAATCTCGTTCACGAGTTCCTGAGCTGCCGACATTATGATTTTATAAAATTTACCATATGACAAGTTCTCTAAATATTCTTGGAAAACCGTTCCACCGCCAGTAATTCTATGGACAACCGCAGATTCAGCCATAGCTATACAAGCATCAAAGGCTCTTGGATCAGAAAATGGAAGCATTTGTCCTGAAGCCTCAACGGCGCCTGCTGAAGTTCTCACAAGTCTTCTAGCATAAGATTTTCCGTTATATTGAACTATAATTTTTCCATGCGTCTCATCTAATGAAAGAATATGCTCAGGAAGAATTTGATTGGAAAACATAGATGCGAAGCCGCGGATAAGACTTGTTTTTCCAGAGGCGTTTGGGGCTCTGATAATGTTAATTCCAGGTCTAATTTCGAGTTGAAAATGTTTTAGGGGACCTATATTTTCAAACTCTATAACCAAATTCTGTAGAGTATCTTGTTGCATACTTTTCTAGTATCTCCTTAACTTTTTCCTTATTTTCTGCATTTTTTCTAAGGATTCCTAAAACTTGTGCCTCCAACTCAGACACATAGGGGATTGTCTCGTTCATTACATTAGAGGAAGATTTTGACACTGCTCCTCGCTCCAAAAGAACTTTTATCGCATATATGTTTCAAGAAGATTTAAACTTTGCATAAATTACTTTTTAAGAGTTTGTTTTATTTTGTGCTTTTAAAACAAATATTCAGAACTTGATTTTAGGAGCAAAAATGTTTATTTTTTAGATTCAAGGAAGAGTACTTAAAATAATTTTCTCTTAATCTTTCTTTAATGCTTGTTGTTTTTTCGTCATGGAACTTGCCACGTTAATAAAAACGCTAGCGCTTTCTTCTGAAATGTTGAGTGCTTCAGCAACTTTCTTGGTGTCCGAGTTTGCTAAATCATTTAGGCTGTTAATACCAGCTTTAACAAGTTTTTCAGCCATGAGTGGTGCAATTTCTCTGATTTTTCCGAAATCTTGATCTTCAATGTCCGGTTTCTGACCGGTTGGTTCACGTGTTTTTTCTAATTCTGCCTTTTCTTCTGTTACGACTCTTTTTTTGGCTCCAAGTTGAACTAGCAGAAAGAACAATGCTGCCGTAACCCCAAGTAATGCTGAAATGGTTATGATGCCGTAATAGTTCATGGCGCCGTCAGAGCTGAATAGAAAGTTTTGAATGAGGTCTGTTCCAGTAAAAATTGCTCCTAACTGGCTTTCATATATTCTAGTTAGTTGATAAGACCAAATCAGTTTTAGGATGCAGTATTCAAATGCAAAGATGAATCCGAAGTACAATGGACCTAAAGTAAAAGTGTTGTACGTAGAATTTTTTTCTTTTAGGCGAGCCGATGTGAAAAAGATACCTATAAGACATGGAATAATTAAGGCAGCCCATAAAACTTGCCTAGTTAACTCCCAGCCTATGAGGCTTTCGAGCAGTTGCCTATCAGCATTCATATTTATTCTCAATATTTCTTGCTGATTTATGAATAATATAACATACATTAAAACAGAAAATGAGATGCAAACACATATGAATGCGAAGCCAAGCACAACTGCCCTTTGAGTTTTGCCGCTCAAACCAGTAACCAATTGTTGATTTACGTTAAACCTCTTTTATAACTTTTTATATTATAAAATAATATTTATGTCTCCGAAAGACTATTCCTTCTCCCATCTGATTACAAACTCTTCTAGTTTATATAAGATTTTAATTTAAAACTGATAAGAAATGTGATTGGCTAGTTATCTTCATTTTTATAGCTATTTTTTGACAGTAAAAAGTTATGTACATTACATTCTTGTCAGATCGTCCAATATGAATGGAACTGCAGATCGTTTCTATTTACTTCTTTACTCACAAATTCCACGATGTCTTCGTCTTTTAAGTAACGGGTTCCTAACTTGTCGACATGCAACTTTATACCTGTCTTTTTAAGACAATTTCCATCTGCAATATCAATGAAAATATACTGTTTTCCAACGGTCGGCAAAATGAGCCTAAGTCCTGTAATATGTTCAGATGCAGCTTCCCGTTGAATATTATAGCATAAGCTTTTTGGATTATGCTTTATTATAAGATGTTTGAATTCTTCCCATGTTTTCACTCTGACGCTCATTCTTTTCTATACACATGTATAGAGTTTCTTCGATTTAAACAGATTAGGATCCTTTTTGATGGAAACTTCAAGATCGTTATCTTGGTATTATGCCTTGACCACCTAAGTGTACCTTGTAACCTATGCTTGTTTTGAAAACTCAGCTTTCCTAAGCAGTTTATAAACAATTAAATGCACATATTTACGAGAAAACAATTAAATTATTTCGAAGAATTAGAAAAATCTACGAATCAACCTTTTTGTCAACCAAGTTATTTATAACCATTTTTAAGGTTTCGAATACTTCATCTTTACCAAGAAGGGTTACGTCTAAAATAAGCTGAAAAGGTTCAAAGTCTTCGCCAAGATTAAAACCATAAAGTTTTTTATAGATTTTTTTGGTTTTAGACTCCTTCTCTCTTAAAGCCTTAAGAGCTTCTTTTTGACTTAAACAATCTCTTTCAGCTAAACGCTTAGCCCTCAATTTTTCTGACGCTTCAAGCCAAATTTTAAACCCTTTTTTCAGCAACCACGGCATTGCCCAACTGTCCAGTATTACTCCTCCTTGGTTCGCCCATTCTAGAAGTTTATTATCAACTCTCCTGTCAATTTCAAGATCTTCTAATCTCTTTTTGAGAAACTTAATGCCTTCAGCAGTCTCCCACCAGCCTTCGCCCCTCGTATTGTAACCTAACTCAGCTGCTACTGCTTTAAGCGCGTCACCGCCTGAGTAGTATTTAAGTCCATAATATTCTGCAAGCCGTTTGGCAACTGTGCTTTTTCCAGATCCTGCCATTCCCGAAATACATATGACTAACGCTTTTTTTTCGTTGTCATCTCTTAACTTATTTTTCAAGCATATACCCTTCAATAAATCTTATTTTTGGGATTGCGGTTGAGGGTTCAATCCTATGGTTAATCCAAAGATACGTTGAAGCAAAGTGCTTGTTAAGAAGGAGCAGATAAGGTACCAAAAGAATAATGGCATTTCGTACAACGGTCCATCACCAACAGTTACTATTGGAATGTAAAATGGAGCATAAGCCACGGTTTTGCCAAGAAGATAAGACCCTAAAAATTGCCATACAACGTAGAATAAGCCAATCATCAAAAACATGTTAATCATCTGTCCCTTCATCATCTCAGTTTGAATCTGAGAAATTCGTTTTTCTCGCTTCTTTAACTGCGCATAAAGTTTTTTGTCACCTGTCTTTTTAGCTATTTCTTTATCTGAGTTCCAGGCTCTCACTTCTTCTTGGAACTTGGCGTATTTTTTCGGATCAGCAAACTTAAGCCTCAACAATATGGATGAAAGTGACATGATCAATGCAACACAAAATACAACAACACTATAAAAAAACGGCGTTTCAAACAAAATCATTTAGCCTCCAAAGAACTGTCTCAAGCTCGGATACATATCTTCAACACGTTCCTGCATCAACTGTTGATAATACTGATAAACAATTCCAACCGACAAAAGGATACCTGTACCTGTGCCGAACGCACCGAAAAAGTCAGCGAACGTGGCAAGCAAGCCGACGATAAGGCCTCCAAGCACTGTGACAGCTGGAATATACTTGTTTAACAAGTTTTCTATAGGTTTCTCGGATCTTCTGAATCCAGGAATCTGCATCCCCGAGTCAACGAGCTGCCGAGCCACTGTACGAGGATCTAAGCCTCCTACTTGTAGCCAAATTAAGGAAAAAATGACACAGAACACAACAAGTATCACAGAATATACTATGTATCTGTAAGGGTTCTCCATTACTTCTACAAACCCTCTTGTAGGAGAAGTCACGTAATAGGCAAGTCCACCAGTAGCCACAAGGTTGCCATCTTCTTGTGTAAAACTTCCAAGGAGACCTATTATGGGAGCGAAGTCGCTTGTTCTGTAGCTACTCCATAAAAGTTGAGACCACATAATTATGTTTCCGAATAAAGCGGAAGCAAAAATCACTGGCAAGTTCGAAACATACAAGAGGCTAATGGGATATTTACCTTTGAATCCTCTATACTGAGCATGAGCTATTGGCAGTTCAACTTTTATGCCTTGAACGTATATAACGAAGAGAAAAACCCCAATAGTTGTAAAAAGACCCGTTATGCTTGGCCATCCAGAAGAACTCAAAACTAGATTGTTTATAGAGCCTCCTGAAACTAAACGTTGAATTATGGCAACTATTATTCCTACAGGTCTCACAGACTCATCTGCAGCTTCTTTTACGGAATAATATTGGAAACATGATATCATTATATGTTGAGCTACACCAGCTAGAATGAAAAGGCTGATTCCACTTCCGATCCCCCACCCTTTCTGAATCATCTCGTCAAGTAGCATAAGCACCATTCCCGCAATCAAAAGTTCAGCAAAAATCACAATTGACTGAACCATAGGTAAAGTACTATAGATTCCCCAAATCAAATAGGCTGAAGCTTGAAAAGCGGTGAAAATGATGGAAAAAATTTTGCTCACTCCAGTAAATAAAGAACGATCCTCTGGGTTTGAGAAATCAACATGAATGAATTTCGCGCCAGCAAGCATCTGAAGAATCAGACCTGCCGTCACAATTGGACCGATGCCTAACTCCATAAGTGACCCTTTGGTTGAAGCAAAAATTATGCGCATTGCAGATGTCTCTTCTGCTCTCTCTAATCCGTAGAGAGGAACGTAACACATAACCAAGTAAATTATGAGAGCAATGCCTGTCCACATAAGTTTTTCATTGAACCTAACCTTTCGTTCGGGAGCCCTAACCTCCGGAATAAACTTCATTATAGGTTCAAATGTTTTAAGGAATCTTCCAGGCAACCTGTTTCCCTCATTACCTTAAGGTCTTGGTGTATGCTTAAACGATATTCAAGTTATGACAAAGACAAGTGTTAAACGTTTTATGTAGGTGAAGTTATTACCTCGCCGCCAGCCTCCTCTATTTTTTTCTTAGCTTCTTCAGAGCATGACGGCACTTTGATTATCATGGGAACAAATACTTTTCCTGTTCCCAAAAGTTTGTCGTATCCTATTTTTTTAAGGTCAATAGTTATTTTTTCGCGTTTACCCTTTCCCACAAATTGTTTCCATATTATTTCTTCAAGTTGTTTAAGATTGATAATTTTAGGCTGCTTCTGGTTTGGTGGCTTAAACTTGTCTTTGCTAAAGTGATTAGGTTCATACCTTAACACGTAGCTCCATCCATGTTTATGCATACCTGGGCGTCCCTTTCCTCCCCTCGACCCACTTTTTCGATGCTGACCGATTTGTCCCCACCCGTGGGTTCTTGAACCACGCATTTTTCTTACTTGTCTAATCTTATGAGGCATTTTCTGTTCCTCTTCAAAAATTTTGCTGTTAAATCATACGCTTTATAAGTTCATTTATAGCTTCTCCCCTGTATCCGTATTCTCCCCCAGCTTGATAGCTTCTTTTCAATGTTTTCTTATACCCTTTTTTGGGCGGATGAAGCCTAAAAACTGGTTTTACGTTTTTAAGGTTTTTGAGTTCAACCTCACATTTATGTAATGCTTCTGCCAGCTTTTCTAAATTTTCATATCCAAGTTGCTTAGCATACTCGTCTGTTAATTTCTTGTTACCTACTATTCTACCTCGCTTCGCAAGAAGTATTTTGACAGTTTCAACTGTAGGTTCTCCCCATGCAATGTAACTTTGCGTTTTTTTAAGCATACCTAAGTAGCTTTCCCGGTTATCTATGAGGGTAGCGTTACAGTTATAATTCAAGTTCAGCATCTTCAATGTATCGTTGATTTCTCCTCTTAAATCAATAGTGCCTCTGATTCGAATAACTGCTAAACATTTTTGGGCTTTTTCCATTCTCCTTTACACCCAATCTTTTGGCGTAACAACTTCAAAACTTTTTTTAAGTGCATCAAAAACAGCATAAGCAAAGCTTGGAATCGTTCTGGTTGAACCATAACTTTTTGTCCAACAGTCTCTCACTCCAGCAAGTCTCAGAATCGACTTAGCGCCTTCACTTGCAACAATTCCCAGTCCTCTAGGACCTGGAATGATTCTTACTTTTACCGACCCCCATTTACCCTCGGTTTCAAAAGGAAGACTGTGCGGTTGCCCGCAACCGCACTCCCAGCTGCCGCACCCTCTCCTAACTATTGTAATATTAAGTCGCGCGTCTGCAGCTGCTTTTTCAATAGCATTGCGAACTTGAGATGCCTTTCCTGCACCTAATCCTAGGTATCCATCTCGGTTTCCAACAACAACAATGGCTTTGAACCTTGATTTTTCGCCTGCGTCTGATTGTTTTTGAACAAGACTTACGTTTATGACTTCTTCCTCCAAATTTGGAAGAAGCATATCTACTATTTGTGGTTCACGTATTTTCATGCCCTCAGCGAAGATTTCTTCCAGTAAAGTAATTTCACCTTTCAAGACTAGGTTACCTAACACAGTTCTAGGCTTCCATTCCTGAAGTTTTTCTGCTCTATCCTCACCGCTTGGCGGTCCCTTATATCTACTCAAACTATCCACCTAAATTTTTTAGCTTCTACATGTACCTATGTTTCTTGAGTTGATATTAGTTTTAAGTTTCAATGAATGAACGAGGATTAACAATTTAAACTTATCTAATTCTTTGTGTATACCTTTATGTTAGCAACATTCATATTTTTTGTTTAGAATAAAGAAAACAGTTGAAAACATGGTTACCTGCAGGTTTTAGGTTTGAAGGATGCAAGCTTCGGAAACGAGAGTTCTTTACACTCAGCGGTTAAAAGTTGGATTGCGGAAGACGGAGACAGGTTTGAGGTTGTGATAGATGGTTTCGTAGTGGACATTGTTAGAGGAGACTTTTTAATTGAAGTCCAAACCCGAAATTTTTCTGCTGTCAAAGAAAAGATCTGCAGGTTAATTAAGAATCATCGTGTACGCTTAGTTTATCCGATTGCAGCGAGAAAATGGATTGTTCATATAAACGAGGATGAAGCTAAGGTTTTGAAGAGAAGACTTTCTCCAAAAAAAGGCCGGTTAATCGAGCTTTTTGGCGAGCTAGTTCGGATTCCACATCTTGTTAAGGAAAAAAACTTTGAGCTTGAAGTTCTGATGGTAGAGGAGGAGGAGATACGCTGTAATGATGGCCGAGGAAGCTGGAGAAGACGTGGGGTTAGCATCAGAAACCATTATCTAAAAGGCGTTGTTGACAGAACCATTTTTAGATGCGTTGAAGATTATGTTCACTTTCTACCAAATGACTTAGTTCAACCGTTTACAAGCAGAGACCTGGCAATGCATCTAGGAACCTCTTTACGTTTAGCACGATGCATGACTTATTGTCTGCAAAAAATGGGGGTTTTACAAATAGAAGGAAAAAACGGACGGGCCTTGCAGTTCAAGACTCTAACAACCAATCTTTTTTGAAATTAAGTCTATGCAAAATCTCAATGTTTCCGTTACCCTTAAGAAAAATGTTAAATATTTTCTCATTAATGTAATAGCGCTCACTCTTTTAGGATGGCTTTAACAATAAGCTCTTTTTTGCCCTCTTCACTTCGTTAGCGAACACATATTATTCGAGATAGAGTTTTTTTTCCGATGTTAGTGTCAAGGCTTTCTGTTTCATGTCCAAATGTAATGTTGACTGCTAATAATTGAAGCAATTAATATTCTAGGGACGCCTACTAAATAAGCTCCAATGGTATCTTTCGATAAATATGTTTTCACGTAGTCAACGATTACAGCTATTGTGGAAAGAACGGTAAAATCTGCTTTGCAATGTAAGCAGCAAATTTTAATATTAACTAGAGTTTCTCGTCTAACGGTGGTTTAACCACTTTCCTTGATGCTTGTCCATCACGTATGTTTATGTAATATTCTTTTTCTATAAATTTCTTCAAGGAGTTGTAGGTGTATAACCTTGATTGTAACTTCTTTTATGGTTCTCACTTTTTGGATGACAATAAGTTTTAATTGGTTCAGTTAAGGCATTCAAGTGTGCTATAGCATAAAAGTTGGCGGTAATGTTTATTCATAAAAATGGTAGAGTTATGCTTAAAAATTCATTAAAACTTAAGTTATGGTAGAGGTTGGAGTGCATGGGTAAAGCGCAGTATAAGGTTGAAGGCGGAAAGCTTGTTAAAGCGGAAATCACGACTAAAGATAATAAAATAATAAAAGTTAAGATTACAGGAGATTTTTTCTTGCATCCTGAAGAGATAATTGATGGCCTCGAAAATGCTGTGGAAGGCGCAGTTTTACATGAACAGGTTCTAACAAACCGCATAAGAACGTTCATTAAAAAGAGCGAAGCTGTCTTGATTGGAGCCTCCCCTGAAGATTTTGCTAAATGCATTGTAATGGCAGGTGCTATTGATGACTGAGGAATGGCGCCTTTTAAACACAGGTTTTCATAACGCTTTCTACAATATGGCTTTGGACGAGGCGATTGCAGTTGCTCGGTCCAGAAACTTGGTGCCTAATACTGTAAGGTTCTTTAGGTGGATGCCGTCTGCTGTTTCGATTGGTTACTTTCAAAGTATGCAAGAGGAAGTGGACACGTCTACTTGTGACATGAGAGGTATCGATTATGTGAGGCGGAGAACAGGAGGCGGAGCTGTTTATCACGATATGGATGGGGAACTAACTTATAGTCTAATTATAAATCAGAGCCATAGATTGATTTCCAAAGATTTTCAAGAGACTTATGAGACTCTCTGCTCTGGACTTGTTTATGGGCTGCGGCTTTTGGGAGTAAAAGCTGAGTTTAAGCCGATAAACGATATTGTTGTGGATGGCAAAAAAATTTCTGGTAATGCTCAAACTCGTGGGATGAACGTTGTGCATCAGCATGGCACTATACTTTTAAAGGTTGATCCTAAATTGATGTTTTCGGTTCTGAAGGTTCCAAACGAAAAAATTCGGGATAAAATGGTGAAGTCAGTTGAGGAAAGGGTTACGTCTCTTGAAAGACTTTTAAGTAGAACCGTGAGTTTCGACGAGCTAAAAGATGCGTTGATCAAAGGATTTGAAGAGACCTTCGGCATAAAACTTATAGAGGGATCTATTACCGAGGTCGAGGAAAAAACTGCAGCAAATCTTACAGTTGAGAAATACGCAACGAAGGAATGGAACTTCAAAAGATAATGCATCTTAGACGGCTCACAGGTTATTTTGTCGTCACGCGATCTTCATAATATCTTTTTACAGCACATTTGCTGTCAGCTTCGCCTTAATGAAGCAAGAAATAACTTTTTGATGTAGACTACAATCTTGAAATCAATTGTTACTCTTTCTATATTTATGTTATCAGCGAGATAGGGTTTTTCTCTGAAATGATTTTAACGAACTCTGTTACCAGCCTCACAGTGTTTTTCACATCGTCAATGTGGGTTACTGAACATGGTCCATGAATATACCTGCATGGAACAGCAATTGTGCCGCTTGGAACGCCAGCTTTGGTAAGATGGATGGCTCCTGAGTCAGTACCGCCTTTAGGCACCTTCTTGAACTGGAAAGGTATGGAGCTCTCTTTTCCAGCTTTGATTAAAGTTTTAAGAACCAGTGGATGAGCGATTACACTCTGGTCTAAAAATGTTACAACTGGACCGTCTCTAAGCTTCGACGACTCTGTTTCTGGGGTTGATCCTGGAACGTCTGCGGCGAAGGTTCCTTCCAAAGCCAATGCATAGTCAGGATTCACTTGCCAAGCTGCGGTTCGTGCGCCTCGCAGCCCTACCTCTTCCTGAACTGTTCCGACAGCGACAAGGTTGTATGGTGAGTTCTTTAGGGCTTTGAACACTTCAGCCATTACGGTGCAACCTGCCCTGTCGTCAAAGGCTTTTCCTTTAACGTACCCTTCTCCAAGCTCGCCAAATTTGACGTTGAAAACTCCGTTTGTTCCAATATCAATTCCTCTTTGTTCCGCTTCTTTCTGGCTTGAAGCTCCTATATCTATGAACATATCCTCAATTGCCGCAACTTTGTTGCGTTCCTCCTCCTTCATCAAGTGAGGCGGTTTGGTTCCAACAAGCCCTATAACGTCGCCTTTAGTTCCTTTCAGCAGAATTATCTGCCCAGGAATAACTGTGCTCGTTATGCCCCCAATTGTTTGGAAGCGAAGAAATCCTTTGTTGTCTATAAAAGTTACTATGAAGCCAACTTCATCCATGTGGGCTGCAAGCATAACCTGAGGCAACCCCTGTTTACCATGTTTATAGAAAAAGATGTTTCCAAGCTTGTCAACCCTTGTTTCGTCAGCGTGTTCCTCAAGCTCTTTTCTAAGAATCTTTCGCACTTCCTCCTCATCTCCAGGTGGTCCGAAGGCATTAGATAACGATTCCAAAAGCTCGACTAAATTTGTCAACTTAATCACCACGATTTTTTCGTGTATTCTATAGTTAAGCATTCCTGCAATTAACAGTTAACGCTAAACCCGCATAATGTGACCATGAAACAGGATGTTACGTAATAAGCAAATCTTTTTTGCCTGAATCTACGTATTCTTTGTATCTATCTCAGTTGATACTTATACATAACAAGTGAAATTGTTCCGCCCCATGAAGGTTTAACTGTCTCTTCTTTCATGGGTTTGAAGCCGTTCTTTTCATAAAACCGTTGTGCATGAGTTTCACCTTTACCTGCGTTGACAAGTATGGCATTAACTTTTTTCTGTTTTGCGTCTTCAATAATTCTTTTCAAAACTGTGGTTCCGAATCCCTTTCGAGTATGTTCTGGAAATATTACGATGCGGCTAAGTTCCAAGGTTTTTTTGTTTAGTTGCACTGTCTGGGCAAACCCAACGATTTCTTTATTTTCGTCAAAAACTAGGTAAAAAGTTGATTTTCCCGAAGAAGCAGCCTGCAGCAACGTTGTTTCGGAAAAAGATTCTTTGACGTACTCAACGGGAATCCCAAACTTGGCAACATTTTCTCTGTACACTTGGCTATCTTTGTTTTCGAGCATACCCTGTAGTTTCTTGCTTAAAGACCGAATATCCTGTTCAGTGGCAATGCAAACAGAAACCATTAACTTCACCGAAGATTAACA
>CAZIFH010000035.1:0-2541 GCA_964539065.1 uncultured Candidatus Bathyarchaeia archaeon
CTCATCTTTAATATAAAGTTTGTTATAAACTTGAAAGTAAAAAAGTTATAGATAAGGTAAAATAAGATAGTCTAAATTGGAACACAGTAAACAAAGTAGATAGGTGAATTATATGGAGCACATTGGCATTTTGGTTGTCTCTTATGGTTCTAGAGCAACTGCTATGGTGGACGCGTTCTGCCGAAGTCAAGAATATATAAGCGATCTTTATATTGTAGATAAGCAGAAAAATCCATTTAATCTCAAAAGAGCTAGAGAACATATTGTTAGTTCACTTTCTCCAGAAGAGATATGTAAGTTTGCCAAAAAATTCAAGAACAAAATTGATTTTGGAATCGTAGGGCCTGAAAAACCCATAATTGCTGGCGTGAGAAATATTGTCGAAAAAGAAACTGGAATACCATTGATCTGTCCTACGAAAGAATATGCTATTGAAGGAAGCAAAGTCGCTCAGAGAAAAATGTTGCAAAGCATAATTCCAGAGGCTAATCCAAAGTTTAAGGTTTTTGACCCTAATGAGTACAAAAATATTGAAGATGTTAAAAAGCCTCTATACAAATGGTTAGATGAGATGAGCAACGAAGTCGTCATAAAACCTGACGTTCCTGCTGCTGGAAAAGGTGTAGGAGTATGGGGGGATCACTTTAACACTCGTAAGCAATTATATGAACATTTTATGTCTATTTTCAAAGAAACTCCAGTGATTGTTGAAGAAAAACTAGATGGAGAAGAATCAAGTTTTCAAGCATTTTGTGATGGTAGACATCTTGTTCCATTACCTGAAACTCGCGATTACAAACGTGCGTTTGATGATGATGCCGGACCAAACACTGGTGGAATGGGTTCTTATAAAGACAAGGGAGAAGTGTTGCCATTTATGAAAAAAGTTGACTACAATAAAGAAATCAAGATAGTTCAAAAAATATTTAACAGTTTAAAGAAAAATGGAGACAATCCTGGATTGCGAGGAATACCATTCTATGTAGCATTCATGCATACTCAAAAAGGACCAATGATTCTTGAAATCAACAGTAGACCAGGAGATCCTGAAATAATAAACATTTTACCAATTCTAAAAGAAGATTTTGTTGAAGTTTGTCTAAAAATGGTTGAAGGCTCATTAACAAAGGTCAAAATAGACAAGAAAGCGACTGTTGTAACTTATAAGGTGCCACCAAGCTACGCTGGTTATTTTACCGTATTTGCCGACAAAATTAACAAAATCGAAGTTGGGACACCTATCATTCTCGACGAAGCTGAAGAACTGGCGTCCAAGCAAGAAAATGCTTTGAGAATCTATCCTGGTTCGCTGGAGGTTAGAGATGATGGTAAATATTATGCGCTTGGGTCAAGAACAATTTGTTCTGTTGGTATAGGGCATGATATCCAATCTGCCCGTGAATTTTCTCTTAGAGGGTTAGCGGCTATCAAAGGTGGAGGTCTTTGGAACCGAACGGATATAGCATCTAGAAAGCATATTGCCAAAAGTATTAGCCATATGAAGCATTTGAGGAAGATGTGATGAAACCAGAGCTAAGAGTTTTCATAACTGACTGTGAGGGTCCAATATCTAAAAATGACAATGCATATGAGTTGATGAGTCGCTTTGTTCCTAAAGGAGATCGCATCTTTACTCTAATAAGTCGTTATGATGACTTTCTTGCTGACATAGTTAAAAAACCAAGTTATAAAGCAGGAGACACATTAAGGCTTATTTTACCTTTTCTGAAGGCTTATGGAGCTACAAATCAATTGCTAAAAAAGTATTCGTCACAAATTATTCTGCTAGTTCCAGGAGCTAATGAAACTTTAAAAGTTTTGAATAATCTTATGCCATCATTTATTGTAAGCACAAGCTATGAACAATATATTTACTCTTTATGTGAGATTATTGGATTTCCAAAGACAAATACTTATTGCACAAAACTAAACCTTGATAAGTTCACAATACCTCCTGATGAAGTTAAAAAGCTAAAAATATTTGCTGAAGAAATTTCAAGGATGCCGATGATAGAAATTCCCCACGGAGCTTATTCTATTAATAGCCTTCCTGAAGAGTCTAGAGTGACAGTTCAAAGGCTTGACGAAATATTCTGGAAAGAAATTTTTAACATGAAAGCTGGAGAAATGTTGAAAGAAGTGAACCCTATAGGTGGTTTAGAGAAGACAAATTCAGTCAAAGATATTGCTGAAAGAACTAAAGTTGAGATTTCAGACGTAATGTATGTAGGTGATAGCATTACTGATGTTGAACCTTTTCGTTTTGTAAGAAGAGCTGGAGGCTTAACAGTTTCTTTTAACGGTAATTGTTATGCTGTGAGGGAGGCTGAAATTGCTGTGATGTCATATCACACTAGAATCACAACAATGCTAGCTGCGATTTTTAACCGATTTGGAAAACAAAAGGTTCTTGATTTAGTTGAAAACTGGTCGTTGGAAGCTCTGAAGTCAGCATGTAAACCTCTTTTTTTTGGAAAGATAGAGAGACTTATAGAAGAACCTCTGAAGATAGAAAAAATAACTATTGATAATATGGAAAGA
>CAZIFH010000036.1:0-3234 GCA_964539065.1 uncultured Candidatus Bathyarchaeia archaeon
GCCGTAACCCGTCTTCTGTTTTAGGTGGCATTCGACTTTGCGGGCTACCTGCATCTCCCACAGGTACTCATCGACGCTTGTTTGCCCTTCCACCCCGCAGGTCAGCCGTTTCATCGTTTCCACGTAGCCTACTCAACGACTTAGCACGCTTCATCGTCACGGGCTACATGGACGTTCCGTTTCTGTTCTGGAGCCAAGGCTCTCGCCTTACGCTTTACAGCGTTACGGTCTGTGTGGTGGACGGAGTTTCCTCAAACACTTCTCACCCTGTGAAGGTTAAGAAGTGTTCGACAGCCACCCACCAGCTCACCAGCTGATATTAAATTAACTTTCAGTTTGGAATAAGGGTTTTGGTTAGATTAATGCTACTTAAATTTGTAGTTCCGAGCAACATTCATAAAAGTTGAGATATTTGCTAAAGGTGTTTTCTGTGGAAGATCGCAACCTGTGCTTAAGATAAAGTTGGGATAAGGCTTCATTTCATTTAGTAATCCAATAACTTCTCGATGTACATCATTTGGTTTTCCAAAAGTCATTACCACTGTGGGGCTAATGTTTCCAATTATTGCTACATTTTCAGTAATCTTTTTAGCTACTTCGCTTAATCGAATGCCGTTATACTTAGAATCAAGACTTAAGCCTCCAATGCCTGACTCTAAAATATTGTCAATCAGATGCATCGCGTTTCCACAGATGTGATAGATTGTGTCAACCTCATTGTATTTGCAGATTTCTTTAATACGTGCTATGTAGGAAGTTGACCAAATTTTAAACTGCTTCGGACTCAGCATAACTGCCGTTGGATCAACTATGCAGATCACCTCAGCCCCAGCAGTTATGAGCAGACGAGTATATTCAATTATGATTCTTGTTGCAAAGTCACATAGAGTTTGGAGATCCTTGGGGTTTTTCAGTATTGACATAACCACGTCTTGAGTCCCCATTATGAGTGAGGCAAGTGTAAAAGGTCCGGTAACATATGCACCTCTAATAATCTCTGAAGGCAACCCAAGCTTCATAAGCTTCATAGTCTCAACATAACCTATAAGTCTGGTATCAAAGGATATGTCAATTTCCTTCATCTTTTCTAGATCGTCAAAATTAAATTTTTCTTTTACATAGACGGTTGCTGTATCTTCTCTAGGAAAAATAGTAAACCTTCCGAGAGCGTTAGCCTCAACTGACAGATCCATTAGAGGAAAAACTATGTCTGGACTAAACGTCTCAACTAGTTTTCTTATTGCCTTAAAATGCTCGCCAAAATTCTGCTGAGCAAGTTTAATATTACTTCCTATTAACTCAACACCTGGAAACCCCATGAGAGGAGCAACAATGCGTTTACCTTCTTCATACGCGTGTCTTGCAAGGACGGCAAGCTTTTTTTTCTTCACTCCTTAAACTCCCTTAATTTTTTAGCATCAATGAATTTATTCATCTGTTGATTTTTCTTAACAATAAAGCCTAAAACCGTTTAGCTTTGAATCTTGCAGAATGTCTAGTGAACCTCCAGATTGAATTGGCTTCACCGCACTCAAGGCATTTTGTTAGTTCACCGATAAAAGTTTTATGACAGATATTACAGTATGTTAAGATTCGATCAAAAGTATATAATCCTATCTTGTGTTCTTGGACTATTTTGCAGGTTATGGCAAGGAGTTTTTCAACATCAATTTCAGGCTCTGTTAAAGGAATCTTAGTCAAATGGTTTACAAGCGCAAAATCTTCAAAATGTGACTCGACACGAAGAACGTCGTCAAATGGTATGTTGGCTTCCTGAGGAACAACCATCAAGTTACTGTAGTATGGATGATCTCTACCTCCAGATGCGTAGATGTTGCCAAGTCCATATCTTTCTATATCAAGTTCTACCAGTCTTTTTGCAGCATCGAAGTCGGATGTTAAACCCAACGCAACCCTCAGTTTTCTATTTTTTGCATAGGCTTTCTGCTCTTCAAAAAGATGTTCAATAATTTCATCAGCAAAATTCATAGCTTCCTCATCTTCATATATAGATTTATCAGTTAATGCATGAACAGATTCGTTTAAGCCGACGATGTCAAGCACACATAATGAGTTTTCCAGTCTAATGTAAGAGTCTTGCACTTCTTTTGGTAGCAGGAAAGGCATAAGACCGTCTTGGGAACGTGTTGAAATTACAAGATTTTTGATGTCTAAAGATCTTAAACCCATTTCTGAAAGAGTAGTTAGGTTTCTAAAAAACTTGTCCTTGTCTTTTTCAGATTCGTAGGCTACACGCGGAAGATTCAACGTGACCTGACCTAGACATGCAGTTCTAATAGTGTCAATCTCCCAGTCCTTTTTCCAATTGGCATAAAACCGTAAACCATCTGCTGTAAATGAGGCATTGCTTTGCGCTTCAGAAACAAGATTAGCATAGAACGTTATCCCATACAAAGAAAGTTTATGAGCTTGAAGTAGCAATGACTCTACTTCCGAATCCTTAAATGTCTTAGACCTTATCTTTACAATAACGTTAGGATTGAAAATGGGCTTTGAACGCGCCCTTTCATTTAAACACTCTAATATCAACGAAGCAATGAGGCGACTTTCTTCAATATAATCAGCATAAACACCTGAAAGTCCGTTTTTCGGTCCTACAGCATTAACTTCTTCAAGAAAACCGGGTAGAACAATTTCTAATCCAAGCGAAACCTCAGTTGGAACAGTGGCATTTACAGATTCCAAAAACAGATATAGTTGCTCCTTAACTTCATCTTTTGATAGACCTTTAACATAAGGAGCTAAAAACAAATTAAAATAATCAGCGGTCTGCCCATATGCAGTTTCGGTTGAAACAAGCCGAAAGACATCAGCCACCAAAGAAAGTGCAGCTCTCAGAGTTTTAGGCGAATTTAAGGATGTTTTCTGAACGAATCGGTTTTGAAAATTCAATCCATCTTTCAAGAAAACTCTGATGTCGTGCATAACCTCATATATTTTGAGAATCCAAGATCCAAGATCATTCAGGTTTAATAAACCAGATATGTGAGCATCTGCAATGTCTCTCGGTAAAACATTAAGAAGTGTGTATTCTTCAATTACGCGAGTTCCAGCTGCATGACAGACTTTCTCAACGTCTGCTCCTTTGGCGCTCATTTCTTTCATAAGCAACGCAACATCATACACGGGGAAACCAAGGCGCGTTAGCTTGTGTCTGTATTCTTCTAAGCCATGTTCAATAAGGATTGTGTTTACAAACTCTCTGATTAATGG
>CAZIFH010000037.1:0-6904 GCA_964539065.1 uncultured Candidatus Bathyarchaeia archaeon
GTTATTTGGACTTAGGGCAGATAAAAGAGCTTATAAACAAAGGCTGGTCTTTGGGCGATCACACCTTCACGCATCCTGATATGAATCATTTGCCTTTGGAGAGACTTTCTAAAGAGGTTAAACTAAACCAAGATTTTGTCAAAAAAGCATTTGATTATGAATTTTCCTATTTCGTTTTTCCTAAAAGCAGGGTAAAAGTCGATCACTTGTCTTTCGTCTTGAAAAAATACCGTTGTGCTTTTACCGGCGAGAGTAGAATAGTTAGCAGTACTCCTCCATTTAGGGGGCTCTTGAAGAGAACGCAGATAAGCATCTATGAAATGATTAAGTTTTTTATTCTAAGACGAAATTTTTTCAAAGAACTTATTCAAGAGATTTCCCTTGCTGCATCTTCTCCCAATTATAGCTGGTTCATTTTATTCACACATAATGTAAGCAAAATACCAAGTGTTTTCGATACACCTTTGGGTCATCTCACTAGGCTTGTACAGCAGCTTATGGAGATGGATGTTAAGATAACATCAGCAAATCGCGTGCTATCTAAAGACAAGCTGGATTGATAAAAATAGGATTCGTTATTGCAAATCCGTTATCTGAAGGGTTAGGGTTCAGCTTAAGACCACGCATGCTCATAAAATATCTTTCACTGCGTGAAGACGCTGAAATCCATGTTTATACGCCTTTCAGCGAAGTTTGCAATGAATTTAAAAATGTTCATTTTCATAAAATGAAAACTTTATTCAACTTCACAGGTCTTGAAAAAATTACGTATAGGGCCTCACGCATGATGATTAAGAGAAAGTTTTTTGCAAATAACCTTATGTATAGATCATTTACTCTGAACAGGATAGTCAAAGGGGTTGCACAATCTTTAGTAGAAGAATTTAAGAAGTATCCGGTTGACTTACTACAAGCAGAGCAGGATATAGTTGCTGCGGCTGCAATATCAGTCAAAAACTTATACAATATCCCTATTGTCGCAGATATTCTTGATTTATGGGCTGATGAGGAAATTTTAGCAGGCAGAATCAAACCTGAGAGCCATGTCTTTAATGCGATTAATAACATAAGCAAAATAGCACTACTGGAAAGCGATGTAATATTGGTAGGCAACCAGCTTCTAAAGAGCATCCTACAATCTAGATTCTCACTGGAATCGGCCAAAATAGCAGTTTCTCCTAACGGTGGAGAATTACTATCGGTGGATCTAACAAAGCAAAGAAAAAGGAGGGTTATATACGCAGGTAATTTCGAACCATACGAATATATCGACCTCTTTATCCAAGCGGTTAGTTATATCTTGAAGAAAGACGAATCAGTAGAGGTTTCAATCTTTGGGAAAGGGCCCGACGAAAAAAGGTTGAGAAATATGTCAAAAAAGAACGGGCTACCTGCTTCAATCTTTAAGGGATTCATTCAGAGAGATAGGTTAATTCCAATATTGATGGAAAGTTCAGTAGGAGTTGTTCCGACAAAGAAAGAATATGCAACGCCAATGAAACCCTTTGAATATTTTTCAGCCGGTCTTCCGATAGTCTCCATAAAAAGTATGTGGTGGACTGAAGTCATGGAAAGATATCGTGCAGGCGTGTCGTCTACCTTTGATCCAAAAGAATTTGCAGAGGCAATTTTTTTACTACTTAATTCAGCAGACTTCGATCAATACGCAAAAGGTGCTATAGAAGTTGTTAAGAAGGAATATAACTGGTATAACATAACTGAAAACTTAGTATCGATTTATAAGAAGTTAGCCTAACTGCCAGTAAAAATGCCTCCTCAAAAATCCGTCTGTTTACTTTCTTTTTCTGATTTTGGATTGGGTAGAGGAGAGTACTTGGCTAAAGCGATGAAAGCGATAGGTTTAGAAGTTCTAGTGGTAACTAATAGACCCGTTTACGTAGCGTCTTCTAAGATGGCCGAAGATGAGTTAAATAAAGATAAAATTGATATCGTTGAAATACCGTTACCCCGCTTACCTTATAATGCTGTAGTTTCAAGGTTAGTTTTATACCTCTTTTTTACAATCTTCTCTTTTTTGATTTTGCTGAAATCTCGTAGGTCGTTTACTTTTTACTATTCGAGAGGCCCTCAGCCTTTCACGGAAATCACATGTTATATATTAAAGCTGTTAAAAGGTGGCAAAATAGTGAGTGACATAACCGATCTTTGGCCAGACGCTCTAGAATACGTTGAGATGAATTCTTTTCTAAAACGGATTTTTATTTTATTCGGCCACGCGATTAATTCACTGATTTGGTCAAAGCTGGATGCAATTGTTACCCATAATGAAATGATGGCACATATACTTTCTATAAGAAGCAACATAAAGGTTTACGTAATACATGGGATAATCGACTTAGATAAGTTTAAACCAGTAGATAAAAAAGAGGCTTTAGAAGCGTTGCCGAAAATTGTTCACGATAAGATAAGCAATAAGTTTGTAATCCTCTACGCTGGTTTATTAGGTTCTTTTCAAAATCCATTAATGATCATAGAGTTAGCTAAAAAAATGCTGGTAGATGATAAATTAGTGTTTCTTATCGTTGGCACCGGACCATTAAAAAAGAAAATGGAGCAAGAAGTGAAAAAGTTCAGGTTAAGTAATATAGTTTTTCTAGAAACTCTACCATTTGATGATATGCCATTGGTTTATAACCTGGCCGACCTGTTACTTCTTACCTACGCACCGATTAAGTTCCTCAGTATCGGGCTTCCAAAAAAGTTCGTCGAATATGCTTCTATCGGGAAACCAATTTTGTGCATTACACCTACTTGTGTTGCATCAAAGTTGTGCACTGAATGGAAAGCTGGATACCATTTCCTGCCTCACGATCTGGAAAATGTTACACATGTCATTCAGAATTTAGAACATAATGTGAAACTTAGAAAATTATTAGGTAATAACGCCCGTAAGATGGCACAATCATTGTTCTCTCTTGAAGAAGCAAAGAAACGACTGCAAGCCGTGCTGGACTCTTTAAAATGATCAAAAATTTTCTTGCTAATGTTTATAAACGGTATATTTTGTATCTTTCAAATAAAACGTATCGTATACACATACAAAATCTTCAAAGACTCTTTCAGCTTAAGCGCGAGCACGCATATAAGCGTTATTCTTGGCTTGTTTTAGACCTTGGATGTGGAGACGGCAGTTTATCGGTAAAACTCTTTGGCGCATGTGAGTTATTGGTTGGGGTTGATTTGCGTGTTCAAGTGAAAAGCTTTTTGTTTAAAGATAAGCTAATTTCTTTGCCTTTTTGCGAGTATGGAGGCCAGCTTTCAGAATCTAATTATGTCGCGAGATCATTGTGGAAAATAGCTATTAAGGTTGCTGGCAAACTTAAGGTAGACTATATAGAAATTAGAAATCCGAGTAATGTTCCTGATATCGATGAATACTATAGAATTCGAAGGTACGTTACGTTTGAAATCGACTTGACAAAAAGTAAAGAGAATTTATGGCTTAATCTTGATAAGAAAACAAGAAATGCTGTAAAAAAGGCTATGAAGAACAGAGTTGAAGTGGAAGAGGCTAAAAATGAGGATGATCTAAAGCTTTACTATAGATTATATCTTAAGACGCAAAAGCGGCATGGCTCACCACCTAATGATTTTAGATTGTTTTGTAACATTTATCGGCAGTTGCAACCAATGGGCGTTATGAGAATCTTACTGGCTAAATACCAAGAAAAAGCCATCGGTGGAATAATTGTTTTTCACTTTAAGCGCGCGCGCGCGCGTATTATTTATTGGTGGGGAAATGTGACAGAACCAAGTTATAGGCATCTTAATCCGACGAACCTTCTCTTATGGAAAATGATTGAGTGGGGAAATGAAAATGGCTTCAAGGTCTTCGACCTTGGAAGAACAAGAAGGGGTACCTCGATTTACCATTTTAAAAGCGGATGGAGTGGGAAAGAAATCGTCCTTCAAGATTATATCTATTTTCTGAATAGAAATGCGCATATGAACGGAAAAGAGCACACGTTACCAGATCCATACCAAGGCAAATACCGGTTTCTGTCAAAGGTTTGGTCACTTTTACCCACAATACTTGCTGAAAAAATAGGGCCTAGGATTATAAGCGAAATAGGATTATAAAAGATGATCCCGCGAACGGCAGTTCCAATAAGCAATAGAGAGTTATTCTCGTCGCTAATTGCCACGGTACGGGCTGGGAAGGATGAAGTGACCGAATTTGAAAAAAGCCTTGCAAGCTATTTAGGCGCTAAAAAGGTCTATGCAGTAAATAGTGGACGAACGGCTTTATATCTTGCTCTAAAATCGTTGAATTTAAAACCGGGAACAGGTGTTATAGTACCGGCCTATACATGTGCTATCGTTTTCGAAGTTATACTTAGATTGGGTTTAAAGCCAATTCTAGTTGATATAGACCCTAAGACTTACGATATTAATCCTGAATTAATCTCTGATGCAATTACTTCGGAAACCAAAGTCATAATTCCTATACATTTGTTCGGAAGACCTTGCGAGATGTCTCAAATAATTGAGATTGCCAGCAAGTTTGATTTGTTGGTAATTGAAGACGTTGCTCAAGCTTTAGGAGCTGAATACGAAAGTAAAAAAGTGGGCACTTTTGGAGATTTAGCGATTTTCAGTTTCGGTCCAGGAAAGAGTATTACTTCAGGAGAGGGAGGAGCATTAGCTGTCAATAACAACGAGCTAATTGACAACATAGAAAACTTGTGGAATCGTTTACCAGAACCAACCCCTTCGTGGCAATTTCATGTTATAAGGAACATCATCGCCATGAAATTCTTCTCCAACCCTATATCTTATAATATTGTCAAAGAATTGGTAGAAGGTGAATTGAATAAGAGCGATTTAGAAGTAGTGAAGAATTGCATCGCACTTATAACTAGACAAGACGAATCTTATACTAATAAGACAACTGAGCCAATGAAAATGCCCTCTTTATCAGCCAAAATGGCGAGAATGCAGCTCAGAAAATTAGATGACTTAAACAGTATCAGGATAACAAACGCTAGATTTTTACTCACAACGTTAGCAAGCATCACGAATTACATTCAGCTTCCTGAAGCCTTAAATGGTAATATCCGAAATACTTTCACGAGGTTTCCTATCAAGTTAAGAAAGGATCTTATTAAAAAAGTGAGAGGAGAACTCAGAAATAGAGGAATCGATACAGAAAGACCGTATGATTATCTTCCTTATCTTCTAAGAATTTATCAAAACAACCGATATGTTTACGCAGAAGATTTATCTAGATCCCTAATTACCATACCAAATCACCCTTGTCTAAATCGGCACGATATAGTTAAAATTTCGCATTTCTTGATCCAGAGTATTCTTAATACACACTCTATTTTTGGTACCAACTATTCCGATGTACAATGAATAGAACATCTTGCATATTCATGACACAATGCTTTCCCCTGCTACTGGGCGGAGCAGCATCTAGGAATCGCAATATATATCTTCATCTCAGAAAATTAGGACTGAATTGTAAAGTAATCACTTTTCGTCCATTAATTAAACGTGGAGAAATTCCACGAAATAAAGTGAGGGATCTTTTTCTGTTCACTTGCTATTCTTTCTTGAGCTTTTTTATAACTTCAATAACCGTATCCTATGACATTCTTCTTCTTTCGTCACCTCCCATAACGATTGGTCCTCTTGCATTTTTTGGCAGACTTTTAAGAAAGATTGTTTTAATCGATGTGCGAGACATTTGGCCTGAATCTTTAGTAGAAGAAGGATACTTGAAAAAGAATAGTCCTGTGTATGTTGTGTTATCCTTATGTGAGGATATAGCATACAAATATGCAAACAGAATCATCACTGTAAGTCCATATCTGGCAGATCAAATTAGACGAAAGACCAAGAAAGAGATCTTTGTCTTAATGTCAGGAGCTGATCCGGATTTCTTCAGACCAAAAGTTGTCGACCCAAGCCTCAGAGTTAAGCTTGGCATCGAAGGAAAAAAGGTGATACTATATAGCGGTAAGATAGGTAAGGCTCAGTCAATAGAGAATATTCTATTTGCTTTGAAAGAGGTTGTAAGAAAATGCCCAAATGCAGTCTTTCTTATTGTTGGTTCTGGAGAAGGTCTTAGCTCGTTGATTGAGATCAGCCATAGGCTCGGACTTGACGATCACGTGAAGTTTCTACCTCCGGTTCCACAGCCCATTTTAGTCGATTTCATAGTGCTTTCAGACGTTTGCGTTGTGCCTTTACATGAATATGAGAAGGGAGCCCTTCCGAATAAATTCTTCGAATATCTCTCATGTGGAAAACCGGTCCTTGCATTATCATCTCTTGAAATCGGCAGAATCCTAAAGGATTCTCATGCAGGAGTTTTCATTCCAAACCCCCATGATAGCTCTTTGATCGCTCGTTCGCTAATAACACTGCTTATTGACGACGAACTCAGACATCAAATGGGAGACAATGCGCGACGCTACAGTTTAACAAATCTCGCCTTTTCAAAGAACATAGCGAAATTAATATCAGAGCTAGAGAGGTCATTCTAAGGAGCCAATCTTAGATTGAGATTTTCATTATCATTGGGTCTGGAACCTGAAATATCCTGAACCGTACTAGTTTAAAGCGCGTGCTATGCCCATTTGATTGCTGCTGTAATATTACCAAGGAAGGCTAAGTAGAAATATCAGAATTAAACTCATAATATGATACAGATAATTCTTCTAAGTAGACTACGTATACATGGTGAAACACTATATAAAAAGCTTAGAAAACTATATAACGTTGTTTGGATAGGATGGAAATTCCCTTATCCGCTGAATTTTCTTACCTCCCCTTTTTTACTCTTCTACGAATTTCTATGTTTAATTCGATATCATTATCATAATGTTAGAGTTAGAAGTCAAACTCCCATTATTTTAGTTCATTTTATAAGCCT
>CAZIFH010000038.1:0-4874 GCA_964539065.1 uncultured Candidatus Bathyarchaeia archaeon
CTAACAAACATCTTAGGGGTAATAATGAAAAATGGACTAAGAATAAGGGCAATAGATACCAAGGAACCAACTTTGGAGGATGCGTTTATGGCTATTACACAGCAACACTCTAGTTTGCAAGGCGGTTTCAGAGTCTAGGTAGGGATCATAAATGGTGGAATTTCCGATACAGATAAAGCAGATAATTGCATTTACAAAACGTGACTTTTACAGTTGGACAACATATAAAACTGTCGTTATCACCCAAATAATCAATATTTTCATAGGTGTCTTTTCGTGGGGAGTGACTGCCACTTATGTGAATAAACCTGTTAGCCAAATGTATGGTTCTGGAACCAGCTACATCTCTTTTCTATTAGTGGGAATAGCGATTAGTAACCTCATAATGCCGCTTGCGCAAGGAGTGCATAGTCAATTAAACCCGTGGACTATTGAAACTATTCTTATGACAGGTGTAAGCACCCCAGTATTTATTATTGGCAACATCATGTGGACATACATTTTCTCTATTCTAAATTTTATTCCTTATCTTCTAATCGGCATATTTGTGTTCAACGTTACATTAAATGTGAACGTCATTTCCATGGTAGTGGCGTTTGTCATTTCAGCTGCGATACTCGTTGGTTTAGCGATGATTTCTACAGGTCTAATGATTGTGACAAAATCTATGGATCCTATAACATGGGTAATAAATGTCTTCTCAAACATTTTTGCTGGAGTCTCGTTTCCCGTAATTTATCTTGACACCATATTCTTTCCAGGAGTCTCAACGATTTCTTGGGTTCTCCCTCAAACGTGGGTCTATCATCTTTGTCGACTATCTATGTTAACAAATCCTTCGTTTCTGGATCCACAAATACTAATCGAGTTTTTGAAAGGTTCAGCATTTGCGGTCATACTTCTCCCCTTAGGTTACAAAGTATTTCGGTGGGGTGTTTCAAGGTCAAAAAGAGAAGGAACCTTAGGTTGGTATTAGAATTTGATAGAATTGCCAATTTACGACAATTCTGGCCACAGCGTAAATTCATCTGCTATAAATATCTTGCGTGTTTCTCCACGATCTCTGTAACCAATTTAACACGGTTTATGTCACCATCTGGTGGAACTTGATCTGCTACTCCCATAATAAACTTGTATCCTTCTAAATGATGCTCAATGACCTCTAAAGCCATTTGTCGAAGATTTTTTTCTGGATACAAGCGGCTAAAATAGACGCCTGGAAGTCCACCCCAAAGAATAATATTCGGCCCAGCAACTTTACGCAATTCTTTAATTGAAATATCTCCTACAGGTAATGGAGTGACTGATTGAGCGCAATCAACACCTGTCTCCTCCATCATTGACAAAACTCCACTCATTTTTCCATCAATGTGAACAAAAATGAACTTTCTTTTGGCGTGAAGCTGTTCCGTTCTCTTTTGATAGTATGGTATATGATATTTCTTGAAGATGCGTGGAGAGACGACATCACTTGTTATGTTTTCGCCAAAGTAGACTGCTGGTGCTGGCGACTCACAAATTGCCTCATATATTGGATCGTCAGCTTCAGACATCGCTTGAAGAGTTTCCTCAAACTCTTCGGGTTCCCTCATCATTAATAGAACAGTATTTTTTACACCTGCCCATTCAACAAGCATTCTTTGAAAAGGAGTTCGTGGCGGAAGAGAACTAATGAAGCCTATTTCTTCCCATCTTTTAATTCGATCATACTGTAGAGAGAAATCGGGTTGAAACTCTTGGGATCGATAAATGTATTGAAGAATCTTTAGATCTTCTCTGGTAGCAACTGGATACTTAACATGTGCTTCGCTAATTGATTGGGGAACAAATTTTCGCATTCCAACAATACTGCCTAGTGGAGTAGTATATCTATCTTCATAAAGTATCGTGCCGTCTCTGAATGGTTCCTTAGAAGTAATATGTTTAACACCATAATATGTTAGTTCTCCTGGCAAGTTATATAATTCCTCATGAGCACCGCAGCCAAGGTCCTGATACAATCGTCTCCGTCCTATTTCACCAAGATATTTACTTGGCAACTCATTCCGGTAAAGTTTAGCCCTGTACCAATATACTAAATCAGCAAACCAAGGCATAACATCAGGTTTTCTACGTGAAAAAACAGCTAGAATTCTTTCCTGCAAGTTCATTACATATGTGTTATAAAAAAACATCTTTTAAATTTTTCTCTCAGAATCTGAATGATGCGTTGATCTATTATTTTTTGTATCTTCATATTTCTCGTCTTCGTCAATAAGTGAATATTTGCTTATGTATTCCTTTTGGTTTCATTATTTCAGAGAATATGACATGTAAACGCTCCTTTACAAATATTATGTTGAAACAATTTTTATTTAAACAGCAAACCTAAGTACGAATACCTGTTTGCATGGTATATAGAATGAAAAGTATTTCTAAAGTAATTTATGTAAGCCTATTTTACTCAAGTATTTTTGTGATGACTTCGTTGTCAACTTCTTCAGCTAAGGGTATTCCAGTAACTTTTGCCGCCCTTTCAGACAATGCCATTAGGTCAGTTCTATCTAGCAGATTTAACCGCCATTTTCGAGCTCCAGCCATCATTTGCATTAGTCCCACCTTTACTCGTCCATTGAGGTATGAGTATAGTCCAACTGCTTCCCAAGGAACTTTTTTGAACCTTTCGCCAAGCTTGTTTTTCAGTTCAGGAACGGCTACAAAGAATTTGTCAGGCGTATTACCGTAATTTTCAACGAATGATTTAGGCAGTTTCCCTGATTGTGCAAGTTCAACAAAGTATGAACTCTTCATTACAGCAGTTAACGGTGACCTAGCCATAAGAACCCCTTTAACCAAAGGGCCTTCTCCAAAGTTACTCATTGCCAAAGCCTTGAAAATCTGTGTTTCATTTATGAATCCACCAGCTATTATGATGTCAGGGACATACTTTCCTTTTTTCTTAAGGATTTGAGCGCATTTTAGAACTAAAGCTTCTAAATAGACCGTTGGAACACTCATTTCATCCATCATTGGTACAGGACTCATTCCAGTTCCACCACCGGCTCCATCAAAGGTTACAGCGTCAATCTTTGCTTCTGAACATATCTTCATTGTGTAAGCAACTGCGGAAGGTCTATACGCACCTGTCTTCAGAAAAACATGTTTTGCGCTTTGGTCTCGCAGCCACTCTACGTCCTCAATAAAGGATTTTGCTTCAGGTATACCTACTCGACTGTGTCTTTCAAACGACGTAAAAACTCCCTCTTTAAACGCTTCCTGTGCAACTGGGTCTTCAGGATCTGGGATGACCAAGTAGCCTCTTTTTTTGAGCTTTATGGCTATATCTAGATCTCGAATCCTGACTTCTCCACCTATGGCTTTCGCTCCTTGCCCCCATTTTCGCTCAATAACGTTCACTTCTAATTTTGTAAGTGCATACTCGTCCACTCCAAGACGCTGGTCTTCAACGTTTGTCTGCACAGCAACATCGCCATGTTTTCCATCCCAGAACTCTCGAAACGTATCTACACGACGCTTAAGCTCCTTCGAGAAGGATATTTTCCCATTTGTAATCGTTGAGTCAGGATCCATTCCGCAAACGTTTTCGCCAATTATAATTCCTATGCCAGATAACGCTGCTCCAGTTGCTAAACCAGCCCAGTTTAGCCTAGCAACATCAGTTGATCCGAAAGCGCCGATAAAAGTTGGAATCTTTAATGGGACACCACCTATTACAGTGTCTGTACTCACATTTTCAAAGAAAGCCTTGTCCGAGTCAGCGTCGACTCCATGGACTTCAAAGAGGTTGGATTGGATATTTAGATGAGACCAATCTAAACCAAAATCTTTTAGTGAAGATGCAGTACTGAAGCCATACTGTATAGGTTCTGGATAAAGAGCTTCTCTTCCTCTAAAAGCTGAAAGGCTGATCTCGCATAGAACTGGACAGTCTCTAACGCATAAGGGGCACATTCCACTTATACTGCTTACATCTCTTACTCGAGTGGTTGTTCCAGTTGTCGACTTACCATTAAGGTAAGAAGAGTTCCTTAACACACGTTCTGGCATATGATATCACCATTTAAGTTTTTAGACCAAATATTTCGCAATGAACCTCTCTTTCATTTATAAAACTATTTTTTAAGGTTTATGGTTCTCTCTTATTAAGTAAGTGAAAAATTATTTATTTAGAAGATTTTAAGCCGCCGATTGCTTTTTGTTAATTTGGTGGACAGTTGATTTGCGTCTTTTTATGTTAGCCTGTTTTTAGCCTTATTCTACCTTATTCTAAAATTGATAAATGAAGGCAATTTACTGGCTTTCTTAACAATCGTCATCTAAAAACGGCAAATTCAATACACCGTCAGCTCAGTTACTACACAAAGCATAACTAACAATTTTTTTCTCTTAATAGTCTAGCCCATTTTGTCATAGCAAGAAAAAATGGAGGCGAGAGATTTACTTTTTAGTATGCGTATAGATTGCCGTAAGGTCTTTGAGAGAGAGGAGTAATTTTCTTAAAGTTATCTTTCATGATATTCTCAAAGTCAAAACCGAAATGCTTGCAAAAATCGCATGTTAAATCATTAATAAGGCACATATCCTCTTCATTAACATCGGAGATCTCAGCTTCTTTACCTAGGTGATTCACTTTTCCACGCATATAAATGACGCCACCATGCATCCCTGTTCCAATAAATCTCGCCTGATGTTTTTTCTCCTCTCCCACGTTCAACCCAAGAATAAGAATAACTCCTCCTGCCATATATTCTCCTAAAAAATCACCAGCAGTTCCGCCTACAACAAGGTAAGGCCGTTTATTTTGGTATTCTTTCATGTGAATACCAGCGCGGTAGCCTACATCATCTCGAACGAACAGTTTCCCATCACGCATC
>CAZIFH010000039.1:0-4786 GCA_964539065.1 uncultured Candidatus Bathyarchaeia archaeon
GATCCACAGACACAACCGCTATGGTTTTTCCATCAGTTTTTTCAGTTATACGTATTTCTTTGATCTTAGCTGGTCTTAATGCATTCTTTATGAATTGAGATGGATCTTCAGAAAACTCGATTATCTCATGTTTTTTACCTGTCATTTTTTCAAGTGTAGCTATATTTTTTCCGTGTCTGCCAATTGCCATGCCAACATCACCCTCTTTTATAACAAATATTACTCTGTCGAAATCTTCATCAACAATACAGTCTCTTACAGTGGCGCCAGTTATACTTTCAAAGAGAGCAATGTATCTCATCTCTCTGTTTGTGAATTTTATGCCTTTAGACATTATTTTCCTCCAGTTTTTTTATTATGTCTGAATCTCCAAGATCTCTTATTGCTAAAGTTGAGATAGAAAAAGCTTTATTACATAGTCTTCCTAACTCTGCACTAGTTTTTGGGTATGCTAAAAATGGAATCTTTGAAAGTTTGCAGTAGTATTCAAGTTCTGTGCGTAATTTTTTTGGACAATTAGATGCTGCTATAACAAGTTGTGTCTTTCCATTCATGACATTTTTTAAAACCATATTTGCGCCAAATAAGACCTTTCCGGTTTTAATAGCAATAATGAGTGCGGTATCTAGATTAGTCAAATTATTTTTCCTCCTTTATTTCAGACGGCACTGTTGACATGTAAATATCTACGAGACCAGTTCCAATCGGAATAGATTGCCCCACGATTACGTTTTCAGTGACTCCCCTTAGCAAGTCTTTTTCTCCTTTCATTGCTGCATCGACAATATTTGGAACCGTAATTTCGAAAGCTGCTCTGGCAAGAACACTAGATTTTCCTCCACTAACTCCATGTCTACCTATTTGTCGAATATTGCCTGTTGTAGTCATAATATCAGCTACAAGCATGATATGCCTTAAATCAACGTCCATTCCTTGCTCCTCAAGGACGCTAACTGCTTCCAAAATTAAGGCGTTTCTAGCGGCTTCTACTCCTAACGTTTTCGAAATTTCATGTATATTATTTGTAATAGTTCTTAGAGGATCAACACCTGAAACTTCAAGAACTTTTGTAAGGTTTGAACCATCAGCTCGGATAATCCATTCTCCTTTCTCATCTATAACCAAAACCCTCTTGATTCCAGGTACACCAAACACATAATGAGATGAAATTTGTTCAAGAAGCTTTTTTGTAGTAACTTGTTTTTTAGATTCAACAAACATTTTGTTATCCTCAAATTTTACAGAAAACTTCGGTTCGTTAAAAGACTTTGCGATCATCTCCATTGTAATTCCTCTTTCTCTTATTTTACTGGTATCAAACTCTACCACTATGCGTTCAGATTCAGAATCCTCGTAAAGAGCCTCTGCCACATCTTGAACTGTTGTATAGAGGATATGTTTTGCGACTTCTTTTGCTTTATCAATGTCTTTATTATATCCTTTTTCTAGGTATATCGTCATTGTTGGTGTAGACGGTTCTCTTCTTGCATCCACAATTTCGATAAGGCGGGGAAGACCGATAGTAACGTTTTGTTCCTTGACACCTGCATAATGAAATGTTCTAAGTGTCATTTGTGTACCTGGTTCACCTATAGATTGAGCGGCAACTATGCCAATTGCTTCTCCTGGTTCAACAAGCGATTTCTTATAATGCTCACTAGTAAGTTCAACTGCTAGTTTTACACCTTCTTTTGGTAGTTTTGCTTTTAACAAGTTTTCTCTAAGCTCATTCACCAAAAGAGGTGAAAGCTTATCTTTAGCCATCTCGAGTTGTTCTTCAATAAACTTTTCAGATGCCGCTGGACCTTTTTCAATCGTAAGCTCTATTTGATCCATTAATCTACTTATGTTTACAGCTTTCCCATGATCGCTCCGCGCTGGGTCTACTCCATCTTCACCATATTTGAATTGAATAATGTCACCTACAGAATTCCTAACTGTTTCGTCGTATTCAACTCTAAGATGTTCCATAGCGTTTACTAACCGTCTTTGCATATACCCACTTTGCTGTGTCCGAACAGCAGTGTCCACAAGACCTTCTCGACCACCCATAGCATGGAAGAAGAATTCAACAGGATCTAAACCGTCGCGGTAGGATGAATAAACGAACCCTCTAGCTTTAGGTGACGGATCACCTGCATGAAAGTGAGGGAGAGCTCTATCTAAATATCCTCGCATAATCCGTTTACCACGTACAGATTGTTGACCAAGACATGCAGTCATCTGACCTATGTTCATAGTTGAACCTCTGGCTCCGCTTCTTGTCATGATAACTCCAGCATTATCTATATTAAAATCTGAGTCAGCAATCTCGCCTGCTTTTTCTCTGGCTTTTGACAGTTCGTCCATAACATAGATTTCAAATGATTCCTCAAGGGTTTGTCCAGGCAACCTTTCAAGTTCCCCATCTCGCAACTGTTTAGTTAATTCTTCTACTCTTTTTTCTGATTGCTTCACTCTTCGAAAAATGTTTTGTTTAGTATTTGTCGAAAGATCCAGTTCATTATAAGAAAATGAGAACCCTCTTCTTGAAATAAAATAAGTAAGCAAGCGGCTAATTTTGTTTAGAAATTCTCTACCCGCTTCAGTACCATAGTCTTTTATTATTCTGTGAAGCAAACTTTGTGACTTTTCAGCGCCTATAGAGTTTCGGTCGATAACGCCTTTTAGGAGTTTACCATTTTTAATAACGACATATGCATCGTATTCGCAATTTTCACGTAGACAAGTATCACAATTTTCACAAATGCTTGCTTTTAAAGTGTAGTTCAATCCCTCTGGCAGAAATAGGCTGAAAATTTGTTTTCCAGTCCACATTGGCTGAGGCTTCTTAAGCTCTGGCTCAGGCAATGGATCATCGTACCCAGCAGCCATCAATAAATCACATACTTCTTTTTTATTGAGATAGGTAGGTGTAGGTCTGCTTCTGGTAAGCAAATATGCTCCACTTACGAAATCTCGTATGGCACCAATTATTGGTCCTCCAAACCTTGGAGAAAGAATATGGTCTTGAACTTGCATTAATACTCGTGCTTCAGTTTGAGCTTCCTCACTTTGTGGGACGTGAAGGTTCATTTCGTCTCCATCGAAGTCTGCGTTGTACGGTGGACATACACATAAGTGTAGACGAAAAGTTTTGTAAGGTAAGACTTTAACATAATGAGCCATTATGGACATTCGGTGAAGTGAAGGTTGCCTGTTAAAAATAACTATATCGCCATCTCTGATATGACGTTCAACAATATATCCAGGCTCTATTCCCTCAGCAATTTTGTCTCTATCCATAACAAACTCTAGTCTTACACGTTTTCCGTCTGGTCTTACAATATATAAGGCTCCTGGATAATTGTCAGGTCCATTTTTGACTAGGCGCCGCATCTCATCTAAATTCCATTGAGTAACCTTCTCTGGTATAGAAAGCTTTGTTGCAATGTATACGGGTACTCCAACCTCGCTTATGTCAAGATTTGGATCGGGACTGATTACGGTACGCGCTGAAAAATCAACTCTTTTTCCTGAAAGATTGCTTCTAAACCTTCCTTCTTTACCCTTAAGTCGCTGTGATAAAGTTTTGAGAGCCCTTCCAGATCTATGCCTTGCAGGAGGAATACCAGAAGATTCATTATTAAAGTACGTAGTGACATGATATTCTAAAAGCTCTGAAAGATCTTGAATAATAAGTGTGGGTGCCCCAGCTTCAATGTTTTCTTTAAGCCGTTCATTTATTCGAATTATATCAACCAATTTATGTGTTAAGTCATCTTCAGACCTAATCCCAGACTCGAGGGTGATTGATGGTCTGACATAAACAGGTGGCACCGGGAGGACTTGTAGGATCATCCATTCTGGACGTGTGCTTTTGGGATCATATCCTAATAACTCAAGATCTTCATCAAGGATTCTCTCAAATCTTTCACGTATCATGCTAGCAGTTAATCGTTGCGCTCCTTCTTCAATATGTTCATAAAAAACTGTTGGCTTAACGAATTCTATTTTATGCTGTTTGGCACCGCAGTATGGGCATTCTTTATTTTTCTTTGCATGTTCAAGAATGACGTTATAATATCGGTCTGGAACAGAACCAAGCAATTTTTTTAGGCGAGCAAGACGTTTTCTAAGCTTTATTGTGGTTGCTTTTGACAGTAATATTCTTCCACAGTTTTTACAGAACACTTGAAGTAAGTCATGTATTTTCTTTGTGAATTCAACGTGCACTATAGGTACTGCTAATTCAATATGGCCAAAATGCCCTGGACATCTAGTAGCAGTATTACCGCAAGTCTTACATCTTTGACCTGGCTCAAGAACGCCAAGCCTACTATCCATTAGGCCTGAGGATATTACAGCTCCATCTTCATCATATGTGTCTGCGGTCTGAATCTCTACGACAGAAAGTTTACGAATTTCTTGAGGAGAAACAACTCCAAAACGAATTTCGTCTATTATTTTCTCATAAACTTCCTCTACAGACATTCTATGCTCTCTCCTTCAGTTTTAATCTAGGCGTTATGCACAAGCTCATAATTTCCTGGAGCAATAGCTTGAATGCATATGAGATTTGCACAGGAGAAACTTTAGATTGTGCACCGCATATTTGGCAAACATATTTTCTTTGTTTAATATCATAGTATGATATAAGACCGCAATTTTCACAGATATAAAGAACGTATTTATCTGACTCTTCTAGAAGTCTGTCACGAAGCAACATAGCTGCGCCATGGCCAATTAAACAGTCTCTTTCCATTTCCCCAAAACGTAACCCGCCTCCTCTTGCTCTGCCTTCGGT
>CAZIFH010000040.1:0-4814 GCA_964539065.1 uncultured Candidatus Bathyarchaeia archaeon
ATAAGAGCCTAGATGAAACTGTATTTATGATGTTGCTGGCTTGCTGATAGGGATGAGGGGCTTGTCGAGCTTGCTACTAAGGTTATAGCCGGTAGATGGCTTGAAATTATCTGGCAACTTGCTTGAAGAAGTGGCTGTCCACTCTGGCGCCTGAGCATGCGACCTTCCAAACTAAACAAATCCTTTTTGATTAAAAATTTATGTTAATCCCGCCCGGTCCACTTAATTTTTTTTAACTGTCAAGGATTTATTTAGCTTCGCTGTATCCCATTATGGGTATGTGAAAATGAGAGGGAAAATTCCTATCCCATTGCTTATGATGTTAGTTTTGATAGATACTTGAAGGCTATGAACCGTGGAAAGATGCGAGGGCCACCAAGCTGACACTCAAAAAGAAGAAACCGATCCTAAAACGTAATCTACTCCACAAAGCATAACCTCTGAAACCTTTCCCTTGAGAACACTTGATCAACCTAATCTTTGTCACCTCTCCTTGAAAAGGTGATGGAGCGACATCACCAAAGAAGGCTTTAGGGTACGATCAACACCAGCATAAGAGAGATGCGCAGGATATGGACTTTTAGAAAAATAGAAACACCCGTCTTTTGGACAGTACGTATTCATATCTTCAGAAGACGCCATAAGTTTCATCTTTTTTGGGCATAAAGAGTAAAAAAGCCTAGGTTATCTTTTTTCTCCAGCCGAGAATTGTTATCTGATTCAATAATCTTCCATCTCGTGGTTAGAGCAGAAACTATCTCTGTTACATTGAGTCTTTATCTATATTATCCATGCTTCGTACCAAGCATGATCTTTACGTTCTGTCTTGTAGCGAGGTATGTTGCCGTCAGCGTCCCTCAGAATTCTCTTGTACATCCTCCTGCAGACATCTGGTTTCTTTTCCGCGATATTGTTTCTCTGTTCTGGGTCTTCAGAGAGCTCATAGAGCATCGCTCGTTTCCCATCGAGGTCGGAAATGAATGCATATTCTTCGTCTCGGCACCAGACCCAGTCTCCGAAACGGCATGTCATGTAGGTTCGTCTCTCACTATCTTCTTCAGCAACCCATTTCCAGACGTCTCTTCCGTCCATTGCTAGAGGCGATTTCAGACCTGTCATGTTAAGCAAGGTAGGAAGAAGATCGTGATGACTTACATACGCATCGCAAGTGGTCCCGGCATATTCGCCATCAGGATGTCTAATCATAAAGACTAGGTCCATCAGCTCAGGGTACATGTGAGAGGGAATCTTGTGCATAACACCATGGTCCATGATGTTGTGGCCGTGGTCAGAGACTACCACAATCACTGTGTTATACCAGAATCCAAGCTCTTTAACCTTGTCCAAGAGTTTGCCGACATACTTGTCGCAGAGCGTTACCTCCCCTGCATACTCGGCCCTCGTAAACTCAAGTTCTCCGTCATGAAACTTATAAGGTCCACCGTGAGTATTGATCACACGTCTCCCAGAGTATTTAGAAGTGTCGAAGTATAATTCGAGAAAGTGTTTCGGAGCGTTCCAAGGCTCGTGAGGGTCAAACTCGTCCACGACGAGCAAAAACTTCTCGTTCTTGCCCAAGGATTCGAGCCACGTGATCGCTTTGCCGAAAGTTTTGGGAGGGAACCAGTCTTCCTCCGTCTTCCATCCTTGCATGTTGGGCAGGCAATAATGAAGAGAGTGGCCGACGCATCCGTAGGCTAGGTCACATGGGAGGAACTTGGTGTCTTCAATGTCGACAGACGGGTCTATAGGCAGTTTGTAGCGGTCGGCTTCCTGTCCCCTTATCCATTCCCAAGTGTCGAAACCACGATGGTAGTTCATGGAGGGCTTGAACATATGATAGGTGGACGTAAACATCGCGGTCCTGTATCCCTCGTGCCTGAATATCTCAGCCATAGTTAATTGGTCTTCAGGGATGGGCTCCCACCCCGGAATCTTCACATTATCCCCCTTCCTGGGTACATAGCCTCTGCATGGAAAAGTCCTCATTCCAGTGTGCATAGCTCTTCGGACGGGAAGCGTGGGTAGGGCTTCCGGAAAACCGCGTGTAAAGACTACACTTTCTTTAGCCAAGTTGTCTAAGTTAGGAGTTTTTATCCACTTGTTTCCGTAGCATCCTACATGGTCCTTTCTCAGACTATCAAGCATAATGATGATTACATTCATTTTATACCAAGCCTCGGCCATTAACTTTAGAAGGATTCTATTGAAGAACCAGATATATTTTTCCTTGTTTTATTTCTTTTCCCATTGGTACTGGTAGTTTATATCTAAGAACATTATTGAAAAAGTCAGACTGGTTGAGACCATAATTTTTTTAGGAAAATTAAACTAGGGAAATTATTATATAGTTATTAAATAAGTATGACAGGACCTAGTTACGCTTTTAGGAGTTGGCGATCTTGAAACTTGGGGACAATAAGACTCTAACCTTGCGGTTTAGGATTTCTAATTAATTTACAATAGAGATAGAATGCGATGGATGAGGGTGCTTAGTTTGTCAATTCTCGTCCTCATAATTTTGGGTCTGTTCAGTGGAGCTATGCTAGCTTCGACAGGCATGCTAGGTCCTTTCTTAGTTCCAGCACTAATACTTGCAGGATTCAACTCTGGCGTAGCACGAGGCACGTGCCTCATGAGCGAGTTGTTGATTACCTTGATTAGCGTCATTGAATACAGAAAAGCCAAAAATCTGGACAGCCGCGTTATTATAGCATTTTTGCCTGGAGCTTTAATCGTCGCTTTGGCGGCAACTCTGTCCGTTAAATTTGAAGAGTTGTTTATGAAGCTAGCAATTGGGATATTTGAAGTCGTCATTGGTATCTTGATGATCGCAACGGCTAAAAAGTCAAATAAACCATATTCTAAGACGGTTTGTGACAAAGCCACACTAGTTATATTAATGTTCACATCTTTATTGGCAGGTTTTGCCAAAGGCTTCTTCGGAGCAGGTTGGGGACCACTAGGCGTAGGGTTATTTATAATTTTAGGAATTGACCCGCGAATAGTAATTGGGTCATCCTTAGTTATTAGATTGATCCTCGATTCTGTGGGAGGGATAACGTATGTAAGTATGAACTTGGTGGACTATAATGCTGTAATTATTTTAACTCTATCTGGATGCGTTGTAGTCCCACTATCAGTTAAATTAACAACAGCAATTTCAGGAAAAACCTTGAACATAATTATCGGAGCGACAATCATATTACTTGGAGCACTAGTTACGATGACATTTTAGTCTTTATCCCAAATTGGTCTGAACTAATTCTTCAAGCGACAATCAACGCAAAAGATCGATCGATGAGCAACTGCGCCAGCGTGATGTGAAGACAAGATGACGTTTTGAACCTTCCGAGTGGGATGATCAAGAGGTAAAGGCTCCTGAGGATACATCCATTTTGGAGATGGAACCCAGATAGGCTGGAATGGTGAATCATTCTATAGTTTGATTTTGACAAATTTATCTCGTCTATTGGACTCGAAGCTGTAGTCTAGGTAGGCTTGTATCTTTACTCCGTTAGCAAAGTCTGAGGGTTCATTCTTGCCAGTCCTGATAGATTTGATGAATCTTTATAGTTGTTTGGCGTATGTTGGCAATTGACTGTTTTCCACACAGCCTTGTCAATGTTTCTTCACCCCAAAATAGAAAAAAGAAGGGAATACTATTTTAAGTGTAAAGAAATGTAGTACGTGAGGAAATGTTCTCACATGTATTGTTCCTTCTGTGATTCTCTGTCCCGGATCAGGTCCTCAACAGTTTTCGGAATTAGCGAAAGCAGGTATTTCTTGCTCTCATAATAGGTTAATGAACTATCTATCAATTAGACGTCAAGATCGTCCGTTCTGCAGAACTTCTCCAGTATGACCATTTCGAGAGGATTCATCTTCTCTTCTTATATACTTATCGCTTTAAATGTTTTTGCGTATATGCACGCATTAGCAAGGACTTCACGTCCAACCCTTCAAAGCTCTATTTGTGGATTTAAAGAATAACAAATCCATTTTGATTAAAGGTTTATCCCAAACTCCAAAGGCTTTTAAGTCTTAGATAAAAAGAAAAAGGGTTATGGAATTAATCTTTTACTGGAATTAGTAGTAGTATGTTATTGTTACGGTTTCAGTAGCTCCACTCAATAAGTTTGTATTTCCCACCCTAATTTCTATATTTGAACATGGCAAGATTGGGAAGACCGCTATTCCACTTCTACCAACAATTATACTATGGTCATAATCAACACCATATGAACTCCAAATTACTCGAACATAAGTATTATCGGTGGTTGAGGTATGAACTGTAACAGTTAGGTATCCAGCATAACTCGCAGAGAAAGTCCAATAGGCGTAAGATCTGGCTGGTTGGCTCAAAGTCTCATGATCAGCCCAAATTTCATATTTTTCAAGAGCGATTATATCCTTAAGGTCGTTCACTTGTTTTTGAAGACTGGTTATCTGAGAATTCAATGAAAAAGCTATGCCACCTAAACTGGTTGCAAGGACTACACATATTATCCCTAGTGCAATGGCTACTCTTCTACTAACAACTTTCTTTTCACTCATATTTTCAGCCTTTAATTTATTATTAGAATGTCTAAATATAAGATTTGTACGTAGTTTTTTTGGGTTTGGGATTAAAGATTTATGTTAATCCCACCGGTCCACTCAGCGGAACCCCAGAACTCTTCATTTCGGCTTGGGGAAGATTTTATTTTCGTCAAAGCCGCAGACAAAACAAAAATCTGCCTCGACTGTAAACATTATGAATTCCGAACTTCAAAATATAAAGAAACTCTAAAACTTCAGAATCAAACTTAGAG
>CAZIFH010000041.1:0-9012 GCA_964539065.1 uncultured Candidatus Bathyarchaeia archaeon
GATCTAGACTATATAATTAGCATGATAGACTGGGAAGCAAATGTTGACCCTGAATTTAAAGCTCACCACTATGCTGAACCAAAGTTTGTGGAAGATCCTCAAGAAACAGAAAAGGATGGTTACATAGAAAAGTGGGTTGTATATGGAACTGAAGATTTTAGCGCCAAGGAGCTTACAGTTTTTCCTAAAGCAAAAGTCAAAATACGTGACGAAGCAGCTTATGGACTTATAGTTATTCAAGGACGCGGCTCAATAGGTAAGTTTGAAGTTGAAACTCCAACTATGATACGATTCGGAGAATTAACTAACGACGAACTTTTTGTTTCAGTAGAGGCAGGCAAAGATGGTGTTGAAATATTTAACAAAAGCAGCTGCGAAAATCTTGTGTTACTAAAACACTTTGGACCGGGAAATCCATCAGCACCTAAAACATTAACAAATCTTTAAATCACGTTCTTTTTTGATTGCAGTCGAAAGGTTTTTGAGTAGGTTACGCAAATTTAGTGCGGCATAATTCCGCTTTAGAATTATGGCCAAATTAATGTAAGGATGAGCGTGTATGTTAGACATTTCAGAGAGAACAAAAAAATTAGGAACCGAAAATGCTTTTGTAGTGTTGAAAGAAGTAAACGAGCTGGTAAGCAAAGGCAAGAGCATAGTTAACTTCTGCATAGGGCAACCTGACTTCGACACACCCGAGTACATTAAGCAAGCTGCAATCAAAGCTATAAAAGATGGAAAAACAGGGTATACTCCTTCGCCTGGAATCCCTGAGCTTAGAGAAGCTGTTGCAAATTACCTTTCAAAGACTAGGAGAATTGAGGTTAAACCAGAATCAATCGTTGTTTCATGCGGCGCGAAACCGTTCATTGGATACACAATTCTTTCAGTTACAGATTACGGAGAAGGAGAGGAGGTGCTTTATCCTAATCCCGGTTTCCCAATTTACGAGTCTATGATAATTGCAAGTGGCGCTAAGCCTGTTCCTCTTCCTCTTCTCGAAAGCAAAGGCTACGGCTTCGACCTAGAATACTTGAAGAACAAAATCAATAAAAAGACGAGACTACTTATTTTGAACTCACCTCACAACCCAACAGGAAGCGTGTTAGATAAAAAAACCTTGAAAGCCATCGCGGACATAGTTCAGGAACACGATAACCTATGGGTTTTCTCAGATGAGGTTTACTCTAGAATGGTGCATGACGGCAATTTTGAAAGTATCTCCTCTATTCCTGGCATGCAAGAAAGAACTATTATTGTTGATGGTGTTTCAAAAACTTATGCGATGACTGGTTGGAGAATCGGTTACGCTTCAAACGAAAAATTATCTCCGCATCTGGCAAGGTGGGTTACAAACACCGATTCATGTGCTGCTCATCCAAACCAGTATGCTGCTCTCGCAGCATTAACTGGACCGCAGGACGAATCACAAAAAATGATGTTGAGCTTTAAGAGAAGGCGCGACTTAATAGTTGATGAACTTAACAGGATTGAAGGCGTAAAATGCTTGAAACCTGGCGGCGCCTTCTACGCTTGGCCTAACGTTACTGAAGCATGCAAAATTGTTGGAGCCGATGACTCAGAGGATCTTCGAAAAAGGCTGCTTTACGATGCTGGAGTAGCTGTGTTATCTGACATTCACTTTGGTCACAGAAACAAGGGCGAGGGCGAACATATAAGATTTTCATATGCTACTTCTGAAGGAAATATCAAGGAAGGCATAAGACGGATAAAGCAGTACATAGAAGTTAACAAGAAAAACTAAGATCGTTAATTTCAATAATCTTCTATTATGATTATGTCTATTACTTTTGTTTTTCGGTTAGAAGACGTTAAATGAAGAGCGCCTAGGCTTGTTAGCCACCCGGCCACAACGATGATAGTAGCGGGAAAGAACTCGGCAAATCCAGTGTTGAATGATATTACCTCAAAAATGAACATGGCAACTCCGCTCATCGCAGCGATAAGAACTCCAGCTCTCTGACCAAGTTTCTTAGCAGTCTGAACGGCCAGTAACCCAGCCAGAAAAAGATCTCCTGTTCCTAAACCTATTAGGTTTCCAGAGGGAAACCTGGGAAGAATGAGGATCATAGGCAGTTTTAATCCAATCATTTCAATAGCTGCTTGTTTCATAAAGCCTGTTACGTATACGTGAATGACGTCCATGACAGTTAAGATGGCTGCGAAAAGCCCGACAGTCTTCCATGTAAAGAAGCTACTTACATAAATTGTTATAATTACTGCAAAGAAGGCGACGAAAAGGTTGTATACTACTAGAGACGAAAAAAAATAAATATAGGAGACTAGAAAGGCAGCTGGCGGCAAAACTGCTAAGTACCATTTTTTTGTGACCACCAAGGTAAACATGAAAACCATGTATGCATAAGCTCCAATAAACCCAATTTGAATGGCTTGACTTGGAAGAAACACGATTGCTGAGATCACAATTGCCATTGACACTACCATTAAGACGGCATCACGCATAGAGAATTTTTGGCTATCAAATAATGATGAAAATGTTCTTTCCATTCTCCTATATGAAATTACTGAAGCAACAACAACAAGAAAAACGGCGGATGGTAAAGCTAAATCAAATTGCATGCAAACCACACAGTAGAATCAAACCATTGAGTTTACGCTCAAAAGCCTTTCGGATAACAACATCTCTTTAGTTCCAGATGACGGAACGGATCATCCATAACCTTTGGTATCCAGTCTAACAGGTCTGAAGCAACCATGTGATATCCTTTCTCGGCCTTAACGAAGTCTCCAGCAGCGCCATTTATGAAGGCTCCGGCAGCAGCTGCTTCGAAGGGCGTGACGTTACGAGCAAGTAAAGCTCCAATAATGCCTGAAAGAACGTCCCCTGTTCCTCCAACAGTCATTCCTGGGTTTCCTGTAAAATTAAACTTTACGTCAGACCCGTCTGTAATTATGTCGACGTGAGACTTCAACAAAATGACGGCGTTAAGCTCTTGAGCTACATGTTTAACGGAATTAACTCTTTCCTCCACAGTTTGAGGCAGCTTTTCTCCAGCAAGCATTTCGTACTCTCCTAAGTGCGGAGTTAAGACAACTGAAGTCTCAAATCTACGTTTGAAATCCGCAAAGGCTTTCAAAGCATCCGCGTCTAAGAGAAGAGGTATTTTTTTGTTTTCTACGATTTTTAATATTTCTTTGATTGTTTCTTGAGTTTCTTTTTGAAGCCCAAGTCCAGGCCCTATGACTGCAGCTGTTGCTTTTTCGAGGTTTCGCCTTATCACTGAAAGGTTTTCTTTGTTCAGATATTCTCCGTCAAGTTTCAGTGTGATTATGTCGGGTGACATAGAAGAAATTGTGTATGCCGTTTCACGTGGCGCCGCAACGAAAGCCAGGTCTACTCCAGCCCTTAATGCAGCTAGAGCCACAAATGCTGGAGCGCCTGTATAGGTCTCGTTTCCACCAACTATTAGAAGCCTTCCAAAATCGCCCTTGTGAGACTCAGGGTCCCTTTGACTCATGATGGCCGCGACGTCTCCAGGACCTACGAAACATTCGATTTCTTGTGGAATTCCAATGTTTCCAACAATAAGTTCACCTGTATTCTCCTTTGCTTCTGTCAATCCAATTTTGACTTTATGAAATGTGACAGTTAAGTCCGCTTTAACTGCCTCGCCTAAAACTTCGCCTGTGTCTGAGTTAACTCCGCTTGGAATGTCAACCGCAACTTTGAACCCATTCGTTTTATTTATGATTTTTATGAGATTCAGTATCGGCGGCTTTGGAGGCCCCTTTAAGCCTGTTCCAAGAAGTGCATCAATTAGAATGTCCGCTTTGACTTCTGTTAAAAGAGACGAGTCGTATATTTCATGCAAAGAAACTGAATTTCTTAAAGACGTGAGTGCCTCCCAATTCTTACTTGCATTTTCGTCAGTTATTTGTGAGGCTTTCCCAGCCAGAAACACCTCAACTTTAAAGCCTAAACAAACTAGATGTCTCGCTGCAACAAATCCGTCGCCGCCGTTTCCTCCCAACCCACAAAAAACAGCCACTTTCGTTTCTTCCGGTTTGAAACGAGATGAAATTATTGAAGCAACGTTTTTTCCAGCGTTTTCCATGAGTTGCAACCCTGAAATGCCAAAGTATTTCACATTTAGTTCAAGGATACGCATTTTTTTTGTCGTTATTACCTCGTGTTTCAAGAGAAGTCACCAATCAACCTACACTTTTTTGAATGAAACATTTAAAGAATAAAGAAATATTGAATCTAGTTCTATTTGTTTCTTGTTTTAATGTATTGTTCTATACGTTGGATTTTGCCTTCTGACTCAAGGAAGTCTAGCAAATGGTCTATGTCTTCTTTTGTAAGTTCATATTGTTTTTGCGCTGTGTTGTAGATTTCTTCTAGAGACGCCTTTTCAAGACTTCTAATCATCCTGTAAATGTCAATTTTTTTGGCGCTTAATTCCAAAGGAACTTTTGAGAGAGGCCAAGCACGTTCTATAAGGAAAAGAGTCAACATTTTTTTCTCGTCAGTTTCTTCACACAACGTAACAAAACTTTTTCCAACAGCTTTTTTTCCTGTGGCTTCTTCGTAGTCTACAATTTTGAATTCTTTCTTAAGTATTTCAGGAATCTCATCCATGTTTGCTATGACATTTCGACGAACTCTTTCTTTATTGTCAATATAAGAGAAAGAAACCACATCGTAGCATAAGCCTTCAAAAATGCTTTTCTGAAAAAGCATTGTACGTCCTTCTAACTGTGAAAACCCTGGTCCAGCGGGACATTTTATGGCTTTTACAGTTGTCCGCTGCATTTCTTTGTCTCTGCAAACCTTAAATAACCATTGTCCTGTCAACGGGTCGTTGATACGGTAGAATCTGACTTCGCCTTTCCTAATTTCTTCCAAGCTCATGTCAATCCAAGAGTCAGTTTGACGTTCCTCAATTTTTCGAATGTCAATTCCAATTTTTTCAAGAAAATCCAAAATCATGTCTCCCATGAAAAATGACTATTGTTACAAATAGAAGTGTATAGTTATTATTAAAAATTTAGTGTTAGGAGGGGACGTTAAAGCCATAGAAAATGAAGATGCTTGATGCAGACGGAAATATTTAATATCTTTAAACAAGTAAAATATAAAGTGGAGGAGGAGTTGTCTATGCCAGTTGCGTTTGTCTTGATAAATGCGGAGATAGGTTCTGAAGGTGAAGTTCTTGGAGAACTGAAGAAGATAGAAGGGGTTGAAGAAGCCTACTTTGTTTACGGAGTTTATGATTTAATAGCTAAGGTTAAAGCTGAAACAATGGAGAAACTTAAGGAACTCATAACTTGGCGAATAAGAAAGATCGCCAAGGTCAGATCAACATTGACTATGATCGTCATAGAGTCAATTAGCTGACAACAAGAAAGTCTGAGCTTTCCTAACCTTTTTTATTCATGCTTGTTCAAACCAGGTTTCCAGACGCAAATAGCGTAGCTAAGTTTGCGTAATCTTTGTTTTCCATAACCAAAATTAATGTAACCAAGATTTCTTGATTTCGGCACGAAAATACAAAAATAAAACATAAGGAGATGACAGAAACGATAACTTTTGCATCGCTCATGTTCCTTTAATTTTGTTAGTTGGTTGTATATTGGCGAGGTAGTTCACGGAACAATAAGTAAAATCTTCTTTGACGTGAATGACGCATTAATATATATGCTTGAATTATTACTGACGGGTTTTTGACAGTGTATCCTTAAACATGTTTATACGGCTCTAATAAATGGTCTTGGGAGCAGTAAAGCAATGTTCAATTGGCTTTTAGGCGAGAATCATTCAAAAAAGAAGTGGAGAAATCATCTTAAATGATAGTTATTCACAAACATCTTCTTAATTTATTTTTTAGCCGTCCGAGTAACTCTGAGATATCATGAGAATCAAACAAATGCCTTATCGTCATCCGGCTGAACATAAATTTTTGTGAAGGGCAGTAATAAATATTATTGTAAGAGTGCTTGTAAGGTAAAAGCAAAGTGGCTTACATAGGCGGTCAATCCTATGACACAGATAAAGATGCATATCGGTTTCGACGACACCGACTCCACGAAGGGAGGATGTACAACCTATATAGCCGCCTTAATAATTGAAGAACTACATGGACTAAAAGTCTCCTTCATAGACTATCCTTATCTAGTAAGGTTAAATCCGAATGTGCCGTGGAAAACTCGCGGCAACGGAGCTTTATGTCTAAGAATAAAGTGTGAAGAACAGAAGCAAGATGACATAAAAGAAATAGTAGTTGAAACAGTTGAAGAAGAAGCTGATCTTAATGATCAACGAACTGACCCTGGAATTGTGTTCCTAAAAGGCGAAGTGCCAAGTGAGATCGAAGCCTTCGCTGAAAACGCCATAACCGGAATTGTTACAAAAAACAAAGCCTTGAAGCTCATAAAAGGAAACCATGGAGAAGCAGTTGGATTCAAGTCTGGAAGAGGCATTATAGGTGCGCTGGCAGCTGTAGGCAACCAGCTGAAAGGAGATCACACTTTTGAGTTCATCGCTTATAGGACAAAAGAAAACAGGGGAACCCCTAGAAGAATTGATGTTTCGTCTGTCTTTCAGATTGACAAGCAATTGGGACGCATGGTCTTTAACAATGTTGATTATGAAACAGGCCGCATCCTCATAACTCCAAGAGGGCCTGACCCGATCCTCTATGGTATAAGAGGTGAAACATCTGAGGCGGTTAGGCGCGGACATGAAATTGTAGTCTCTTTGGAACCTATCGAACGGTGGGTCATATTTAAAACCAACCAAGCAACTGACGCTCATCTGAAAAAAGTAGTTTCAATCAGCGAAGCAAAACCATATACACCGGTGATAATTCAGGGAGAAGTGGCAGCTCAGCCTAAAATTCTTCGAGGTGGACATGTTATTTTCCAAATTATGGATAATTTTGGCAAAGTGGATTGCGCTGCCTATGAGCCTACAGGCATTCTTCGAAAAGTTGCTATGAAACTTATGCGTGGAGATCGAGTGGAAGTATACGGTGGCGTCTGCCTCAAATCTAAGTTGTTAACAGTAAATACTGAAAAAATACGTCTTATTGAGCCGGCTTCTTTTCTTGTTTCAATTAATCCTTTATGTCCAGTTTGCGGAAAAAGAACAAAATCTATGGGAAAAGAGCAAGGCTTCGAATGTAAAAAATGCGGTTTTCATGGAAAAAACCTTAAAAAAACCTTTATTGAAGTTGAAAGGTCCATAGAGCCCGGCCTATACGTTACTTCTCTGCATTCACAAAGACATTTGACAAAACCTTTGTCTAGATATAGTTTGGAAAAGACGGGTACAAAAAACTTGGAATCTCACGTTCCATACGAGTTTTTCTATGGCCATTGAAATTAAAATGTTTTAGATGTTAAAATTGTTTTCTACCCACGAAAATTTTTTCTGCAAAGTTTTTGGATAATAGAGTTTCCAGTCGTAATCTACTTTTTTGCCCCAATTGTAGTAGATGCGCGGGTCAATGTAACTCTTAATAGAGGTGCTCAGATTATAGTCTCGAGTTTGCTTCTTGGCTTCAATTTGATACTTTAACCGTTCAATGGCCGCTTTGTCGTGACGTTGTTTTTCCTCTAATCTTTCCTTTAGTTTTCTAACTTGGTTCAAGTATTTTTCCTTAATCTTCTTAACATGTTCTCTCTGTAATAAAACAGCCTTCTTTTTTTTGGTAAACTGCTTAGCTAGCGCCAAGTTTTTTTCTTGAGTTGAATTATGGTTTAATTGTTGTTCAAGAATTTCCAGTTCTTGCATCATAGTCTTTAGTCGTTTTTCTTCCATTTCAAAAATGATTTTGAATTGCCTTTCTTTTTCTTTCATCTGCTGCTTCAACTTAGTTTGGGCAATCTTATATTTCTCAATTAAATTTCTCAATCTTTCTTCTTGTCTCTGTAACGAACTTGCCCATGTTTTAGGGATTGTGCGTTTATGATTGCATGTCTTAGCAGCTTCCAGGTTTGCAATGGTAGCCACGTATCTCTTTAAGTAGTCTGGGTCTTCAACTTTAACAATTGTGGATTCAAGCTTAGTATTAACTGCTTGCGAAGCATAATAGGTACGGAAAACTTTGGCTGAAAGACCTTCGACAACTTCTCCAAGAAACTCGCTTACTCGAGTAGAGTCAACGCCGTTGAAAAGCGTGGATTTCGCGTTTGCAGAAAACTCCTTAAGGTTCCTCACAACGTTTTCTGGCAGTTTCTCTTTGAAAACATGAGGCACCGAATCTTTGCCGAGAAAATTGATTGTTACCGTCCCATCATCATTAAACCTAATGTGTTCAGGTCTAAGTGTTGAGGCTCCAACAGTGTCTGCTTCGTCAGGATCTTTTTCGTCTCCCACCCTTATTTTGAAATTGTCAATTAAGTAGCAGACAGTAGCTGTCTTTCTCCTTTTAGGGTCGGGAGAGTCAAGGTTCAAAGCAATATGACTCTTTATTCGTTCAATATTTCTTTGAAGTTCCTTTGCCTTCTCAAACTTCTGAATCTCTCTCACCTGCTTAACTGTACTGTTTTCAGCAAGCCAAATATACTTCATTTTTTTTGAAAGCTTGTCTATCCATCTGGCGACCCACATGACTTCAGGCTGCCAAGTTCTTTTCCAGTTGCCTGGAGGTTGCGGAGCGTCGGGCGAAAGATTAAGTTCAATGTCTTTTTCGGTGGGCCCTTGTTTCCAGCTGCCGCGTTTGGGATGTTTTCCTCTGCCAATGAAAATACATGACGGTTCAGCAGCGTATCTGCTAACCTCAGTTTTGACGCCATCAACTATCGCGTAACCAAACTTTTCTTTAAGGGCTTCCTTCAACTTCTTTCTTTCCTCTACCAATTGCCTTTTTTCTGTTCTTGAAAGACTTAGCTTAACTTTTTTTTCTTTTTCCAGAAAAACGATAACATTTGAAAAATCAAACTCCTCTGGACCAATCTTCTCCTTTAGTCCCAAGACTTTGCAGAAGTCTTTGAAGAAGTTATTGACAAAAACCCTGTCTTTAA
>CAZIFH010000042.1:0-3448 GCA_964539065.1 uncultured Candidatus Bathyarchaeia archaeon
AGACATCGCCCATTTGACCACTTAGCTGCCGTCATAAAAAACTATTTTTACTGATAGTTAGAGTTATCAGGGTCATGTTGCTATTTGGCAGAGGTTAAACTTGAATCTTTTATGTTGCTTTTTCAATGCACAACATTCTTGTATTTATGTAGGCTTATGTTGATTTGTGGCAAAGCCTATCTTTATGTATTTAGCTGGCATCTTATCATGGAGGAACACTGTGTGGAAGATTCTGAAGACATGGTTCCATGCTTAGAATGTGGAAACCTGTTTCCTGCGGACGAGTTGATAGATGGATTATGCCCAGACTGTAGAGAGCTTATGGAAACAGAAATGGATTGGGAAGACACCGAAGACTATTAGAGCGCGCGCTACGAAGAGGCGTTGGTATAAATGGACAAAGTAGATTTCAGATCAGGACAGATGCAAGTTGCCCTTTAATAAAAACTATTCATTCGTTGAATACGGCTTGAAAAGGTGGTATGTTACTTGTAGAATCCAACGAATGAATAAGAATCCAAATGCTCCATGTAACATTATTCCAATCTCTGGGAAATTCCATAACCCATTTAGAGAAATTGTTAAGGAACAAGATAAAAAGAGTCGTCGTTAAACCGAATGTCCCAGCAATAAAAACAGTATGAAAGACATTGAAATACCATTTTATGGTTTCTTAAGGAGTTTACAACATAGTTTTGAGACATTCGCCTAGAGCATGTTAGAATTTTTTACATCGATCAAAAACATTGTCTATATTGAGAGGTTTACCCCGAGGTTCACCGCCTTCGTTGAACTCTGCATAATTCTCTTTAACCTGATGTCTAACTAACTCCTCGACTTGGCCTTCACGTTTATAGTTAAATGCTTCACTTAATATTTTTTTACTTAAGTGTTGACATATGTGCCTTCCATACGTGGTTACTGCATTTTTGAGGTTTTTAACGCTAATGGATTTACAGGAGGTTGACTAGATGACTTCTTTAAAAGAAATTGTCAACAATTACATGGAGAAAGTCTCAGGCTTAAGGGAACATTGCGAAAGATGTCTCAAAACTGAGAGGTGGGGAGGAAGTGTTGTTCTAATGGTTGTAGATGCAGCCTTCACATCAATAGGTTTAAACTATTTTACGGCAGTTGTTCCAAAGGTTGAGGAATTCAATAAAAAGTTTGTTGAGAGCAAGAGGATAAAGAATCTGAAAGACCTTGCGAATGCCAATGTTGACGAATTAAGAGCTGTATGGAAGAATAAAAGGTCGTGGATTATTGCCAAAGAAATAGCATCTTACCTTTCAACGTTAAATGAGGGTGATAAGATAGCATTAAGAACTTGGGCTAAGAATGCTAAACTTGAGATTTGGAGAGAAGATCCTATTGGAAGGATTAAGGGAGTTGGTCTAATCACTTTTCAATATTTGCGGATGATGGGTGGTGTTGACACGATAATGCCTGATAAAATAGTTAAGAGAGTGATAAACGAGACTTTAGTTAAGTGTGGATTAAAGCCTGTAAACGATGATATAAAATTTATTAGGAAAGCTGAAGAAGTAGCCTTAGCCTGTGGTTACAGGCCAATAGAGCTCTGCTGGATGACTTGGCTTATTCAACCAGAAGGAAAAATTATGAGGATGAAGAAATATTCAAAAATTCTTTCTAAAATTTAAGATGAAAATACATTATAAAATTATGAAATGCATTCGTAAAAGAATGGTGGTTAGTTGCTTGAAGTAAAACTAGAAGAGTTTCTGAGTTGTTGGAGAAGCTTTTCCAAATCAAAACGTTGAAGAAGGAGAACGCCACGTATTCGGACACCATTGCATTGGACACTACTCCCTCCCAAAAATATTGCGGTTACTTTTCCAAGCCACGAAATAAGGTCGTCCACTGTAACGGCGACATGGACAGGTTCTGATGATGTTTCAGGCATAAGCCATTACGAAGTTAGACTGGACGGCGGTTCATTGGTCAACGTTGGAACAAGCACATCTCACATTTTTAGTGGATTAGGCGATGGAAGATACGCAATCGATGTCAAGGCTACTGACAAAGCAGGAAACACAAAGCAGGAAACACAAAACAGGACACAGTAAACTTTACCGTGAACACTAGTCTCATTGGAGGAGCGGGATGGACTGACGACATAATTGCTTTTTCTGCTTTAATCATAGTAATACTCATAGCTGTCGTGTATCTTTTCAGAATCAGAAAGCATTAGTAAGCGCGAAATCCAAACTTGCGTTGAGTATTTTGTCTCTCGATGACAGGTCTTGACGAGCTCTTACAATTGAAAAGGCAACAAAAGCCCAAATACGGAAATAGATTACGGTACGGGGGTTATCAGAAGTGACTATGAATGTTTCTTGGCGATTCGTCAGCCTTTCCAAATTTCTTTCGTGTCTCGTATTATCTCATATTTTACGGGTTTACCTTCACTGTTGAGCGCGATGACATCGTGTTCAGTTTCGTAGGGAAAGGCGGTGACGATCATTATTCTGCCATAGAAGTTGTTCAAGTCTCCTACTGAAGGGTGTAGGACGCCGGAAGGATGGGAATGAGCGGTTCCAACGATGGAAAAGTCGATTGGAAGCATATGAAGCGGGAAGTTGGAGAAGCCTCGCCCATGGACGGCAAGTGGGGGAATCACAACCTCGTCTATCACGATCTTGTCCTTTCCGGCTTTTCCTCTGAGGAGGAGAACATCTTCATTTGGATGGCAAGCTTTAGCATAGCTCAAAATACTATCAATAACAGATTGGTTTATGAAAAGGGCCTTTTCCGTTCTAACAAGCCTCCCTTAAAGCGCTTATTCATGAGGAGGAAAGAGACGTAGCATATATTCCTTCTCAATTCCGATATTCGGAGTTAGCAGAATCATGTTGCTATTTAGAAGAGATTAACCAAGGGTACCTGAATTTAATTGAAAGTTTGGAAAATGCTGACAATCAAGTAAAATTAAGTATTGCTGATTCTGTTTGGATAAGGGATACGTTTGAACCTTATGTTAAGCAGGAGTTTACACAAAGAGTTAAAGAATTCTTTAAAAGCGAGGTTTTCTGTCGCGATTTTAGGAACCCTCAAACTCTTGACAAGATAAATGGTTGGATAAGCAATAAAACTAACGGGAAAATAGACAGAATGGTGGAAGATATTGACCCTCAACTGGTTATGTTTTTGATTAACGCGATTTATTTCAAGGGTGAATTGGTAACGAGTCTTAATGAGTCAGCAACTAAGGAAGCTGATTTCTTCCTCTCTGACGGAAGCACAGTAAAAGCTGCTATGATGTCGACAAAGGGAACCCTTAGCTTCTATGAAGGGGAAGATTTCAAGGCCGCAAGGCTTCCTTATGGCAGAGAGAAAATCGCGATGTACGTGTTCCTCCCAAAAGGGGATGTCGCTCTTGACTCTTTTATTGAATCATTAAACCAAGAAACATTGGAGAACTATATAG
>CAZIFH010000043.1:0-3306 GCA_964539065.1 uncultured Candidatus Bathyarchaeia archaeon
TTATCATTCCTAATTGTTAAAATCAGATTCACATGTATGAATCAATTAAGGGCTATTATGAAAAGAGACATAACATCTTATTAAAAGACGGTAAATAAGATGAATCTCTGATGTAATTATCTGAAATAATGATTTACGTCATGAGGAGCGTTATGATGACTGGTCTAGAAAGATAACAAAAAACTTTAATCGCAAGTATAAAAAAGTATAAGTGGGATACGTAATGGATGATGTTAAGACTTATGTAAATAAAGAGGATTACTTGAATTACATAAATAATGCTAGGAAACTATATCAAGAACGTTATCAAAAGCAGTTGCAGAAATGGGTGGAGATGCCTGAAGAAAAAAGGGGAGAAAAGCCTTTAATGCCTACCATAGCTGGCTTTCTCGACGCCGTTCTTTACACTGCTACGGGAGATTTAAAGTACGCTCAAAGTGCTAAAGAGATTCTTTTAAATGGTCAAGTACATCGTTATCCATTAGTCCGAGCGATTCGGCAAATCCGACCAAGTGGTATACTTTCAGATGAGGATATTAAAGCCTTGCAAGGGCATATAATCAAAGATCTAGAAAGCTGGAGATGGGATACAATAATCGAATGGGGAGCTATGAACCACTCAACTAACTATTTAGTTGATGGCTTGACGGCTGCAGCTAATTTCTGTCCTGACCATCCAGAGGCAAAAAAATGGCGGCAAATGGCGGAGGTCCTTCTTGAGACCAGCTGGGGAAAATGGTCAATTGAGGATTCAGAGAACTATATACCCATCTGGATTAAACCTCTAGTAAATTATGCGGATGAAACTGGGCGGCAGAAAGAATTTTTTAAGATGCCAACAACTAAATACTATTTTGACTACTTTCTAAACCTTATTTCACCATTCGGCTCACTTGTCGACTTTGGCGACTCCAACATTCCTGGAAACTGGTCAATTTATGTAGCCCTCTTAGAGCGCGGAGCCACTGAGTATCATGATAGTGAAATGAAATGGGGAGCCCATTTTCTATTTGCAACTCATGGAAGAATTGATCCTAAAATTCCATCTTGGGAATTAGAGTGGAGATCCTTAGACATATTGGATGCTTATTTATGGAGTGATGACAGCATCGAAGAGAAGATGCCGACTTCAGGAAGCCGCCAGGTGTTGGAAGATGCTGTTGGTAAGAAGATTGTTTTTCGGAGCGGTTGGGATAAAGATGCCACTTACCTCATGCTCAACTATCAAGGGCGCGAAGACTATGGGCTTGATGGCAGGAACCATTTGATGACAACAATTCCAGTTGAGGCTGAAAAGAACCATCATGGCCACGCAGACGAGAACGCTATTTGCCAGTTAATGTATAAAGGAACAGTACTTCTACATGAGTCTAACTATAGAGAAACTTCCACAACGGGGGCTCATGGGGAATATCGTGCCGACGTATTTCATAACCGCATTGTAGCAAGGAGAGGTCTAATCGACTACACCAGCCGTCTCCTACCACAGATCATGGATTATGGACGGCATAGATGGGTGCGTACAAGATTGATGTTTTTTCACGCAATGAATGAAGTGGATGTCTCAAGATCACGCGTTTTAGATGAAGATATGGGCTATCAATGGGATAGAGTGGTAAACTATTTGAAAAAAGAAAACATTTTTGTTATTTTTGACATAATCGAAGTATTGAGATCTGGTCACTACAATTTCTCTAACCTTTTATGGACAAGACAAATCCTAAGTCATGGTAGAAACTGGTTTGACACATGGATCGATAAGTTCTGGGATTCGTGGGAATGGAATGGAGAAGCAACGTTCTCTCCTATTAATCCACATAGAAGTAATCTAATTATATATTTCTGCGAAACTGAGGGGCGCAAGATAGGAGCTGAACAAGCAAGAAGATCCCGTCAAAACGAGATATGTATCTACAACTGCATGTCTAACCTATTTGAAGATGGTAACTTTCTAGTCTTTAGCACAATTTTAGCTCCCCACGACATTAACATAACTCCACAGGAAATCGTAAATAGAATTTCACCACTTACCGTATCAGAAGAAAAGGGTGTGGGAGTAAAAATAGATTCACATAATGGTACCGTTATAGTTGGTTCTAAACTAGACTTAGAGCTAGGTTGGTTCAAAGACAGAAGGAGTCCAGCATATATATTTGAAACAGGTAAGATAGAGTATGCTGGAACTGTGACGGATGCATCCATGTTTTTCTTGAGAGAAAATAAAGGTCAGCTCAGCTACGCTGTAGTTGAAGCAACAAAACTCTTGCATAATGGAAAAGAAATTTTCGCGACGCCTACTTTCTATCGATGTACTTTCCCAGATAATGGTCTCTATGACGCTGTTGAGATGAACTCAGTTAAGTGGCCATGTTGGGAGTCAAAAAATTTACTAGTAAAAACCTTGACTTAATCCTAAACCATTTAAAAATTGGATTGTAGTTATAATAAATAAAATATTAGATATTTAGATTCCACCACCATTTAAATGTCGACTGCCATCTTAAATATTTTTGGTAATATGGAACTAACTGCTTTGTTGGTTCACGATAAATTTATATCTATTTATACCTTATATAATAAACTTCATATTTTTCAGGTGTATGAATAAAATATCTCCATACCACGCGGTCTATTTTTTTACAAATAATTTAAGGCGTCGTTATGGCATATTTTAGTTCTTTTATGCCCTTTAATATACTAAGTTTATCACCAAGTTCTCTAATGTCTTTAGCTTTTCCCTTAACCGCTATTATTTCTAAACATTTGTTTCTTGTTAAGTGAATATGCATTGTAGACGAGATTATGCCTTCGAAGCTGTGTTGAACTTCGACAATACGGTTTAGTAAACCTGGCTTCTCCAAATAGTAAATTATGACAATTACACCTGCAACTTCTTCTGTTGAGCTGAAAGCCCATTTATGTTCGCTTATAAAGTTGCGGAAGGCGTCATGTGCAGCTCTTGACCTGTTGTCGTAGCCTTTTTCTTTCCACACCGCGTCAAATTCTTTCACTAATTTTGGCGGAAGAGACACGCTGAATCGAACTACGCCGACTTTTGATTGTTCTTTGTTCATGATTTATTATAAATTAGGAAAATGCTTATAAGTAAGGTGTTACGTTTTTTAGAAATCGTGTTATTTAGATGGTGACGAGCATGAGCCACTTCAAAACAAAGGACGTCGCAGCAATAACAGTGTTCGCAGCACTGTGGGGAGTCCTAAATTCTCTGATTTCACCCATTTTCTTCCAAATATTTCATCTTCCATTCATGTGCGACCTAATTGGGTTTTCATCAATAATCCTTGC
>CAZIFH010000044.1:0-3766 GCA_964539065.1 uncultured Candidatus Bathyarchaeia archaeon
GCCTTTGACCTGGCTTGGCAACCCCCGCTTTGAATGCAGTATTAATGATCTATCTCAAATAAATTTTTTTGGACAGATACAAAAGCTTTTTACAAAAAGCATAAACTTATAGGTTACAAGTTCCAAACAAAAACTAACATGCTGAACAAGAGAAGCGACAAAAGCAATGCTTAAAGAACTCGTAATACTCTTCATAGGAATTGCAGTCACAACGGCAATAATGCCTTTAGTAATAAAAAAAATGAAAGAAAAAAAAATTGGCGGAATTGATGTCCACAAAAAGGAACAGCCATTCATTCCAGAAATGGGTGGATTAGCTGTGTTAACAGGCTTAACAGTAAGCACTGTCACAGCTATAACATTTATGCCGGAAATAACAGGGGCTGCAATAAGTTTTCTCGCCTCAGTCTTAATTGCAGGGTTGATTGGAGCTATAGATGACCTGAAAGCATTAAACGCTAAAATCAAGCCTTTTCTTACACTCTTCGCTGGGCTACCTATCCTTGTAATGCGCACATACAATCCTGGGCTCGTTTTTCCCTTCATTGGACGAACACGACTAACCATGATCTACCCGCTTCTAATCCCGACGGCGATAGCTGTAACATCAAATGCCACAAACATGATGGATCCGTTCAACGGAACAATGTCTGGATCATGTGCTATAATAACGGTTTTCATACTACTGTCAGCAATTCTCTTGAACAAAAACGAGGCATTAATTCTGAGTCTATGTTTGCTAGGACCTTTGCTTGTATTTTTTTATTTCAACAAGTACCCCTCAAAAGTATTCTCAGGCGATGTTGGAAGCTTAAGCATAGGTGCAGCCATAGGATCCATAGCTATCATAGGGAGGCTTGAAGTAGTAGCCTTAGCAGCCTTCGCACCGCAGATAATGAATGCCTTCTACGGGCTTTCTTCCATAGGCAGACTTTACGAAAGAAGAGAAGTTCCGCGGCCAATTGTGATTTTGGAAGACGGAAGACTCATGGCGACAAAAGATCCTCAAGCACCAATAACTCTTGCCCGCTTAGTCTTAGCAAGAGGTCCCTTATATGAAAAAGAGGTCATGTTAATGTTTCTAGCTCTCTCCGTTGTATCTGGATTTCTAGCCTTGGCAACCGCTTACTTAATCATGGTGACGACATGATACGAAGAATACTTGATTTTGTTTTTATCCTGCTGTTTTTTTGGACATCCATGCTCTTCGGATTATGGATAATCCACACCGTGATCGTGCCTATGGAGATCCATAACGTCACAAACAATGTATTGACAGGGATAGTGAAAGTCAGCATCAGTGCAAGCTTAGTCTTAATTTGGCTGTGGTTTTGGAGAGAAATTGTAAAAAAGATGTTTTGGCGTACTCTAAAAAACAACAATACTATTAAACAATCTTTACAGAAAGAAAAACAAAAATGCCGAGACAAAGTGTCATTAACCGGGTTGTAAACAATGAAAGTTGCAATAGACATCTTAACCCCAAAACAATGCATGCTGTTTTCAAAGCTATCTGAAAGACTTGAGGCTAAAGGTCACAAAGTTTTAAGGACAACCCGAAAATACCGTGAGGTAAACCAGCTGCTCGCGTTAAAAGGCGTAGACGCCCAAGTTGTGGGTGAACATGGAGGAGGAAACATAGCTGATAAACTAAGAGCTAGTGCACAAAGAATCCTTGAACTATCATTGTTGATGGAACAGTTTAATCCAGACGTAGCTGTTTCGTTTTCCTCTCCAGAGCTCGCTCGGGTAGCCTTCGGTTTAAGAGTACCTCACATATGCATAAACGATTCTCCTCATGCAGAGGCTGTTGCTAAACTGACGGTTCCTCTTTCAACAAAGCTTCTGACGCCAAAAATAATTTCGAAAAAAATGTGGACAAAATATGGAATCTCGCCGAAAAACATTATTCGATATAATGCCTTGGATCCTTGGGTCTGGCTTAAAGATTATAAACCAAACCTGCAAGTTCTGAAGCAACTTAATCTAGTCGATTCAAAACCTATAGTTACGCTTAGAACAGAAGAATCATTTGCTTCATACTTGTTATACAAAACGTCGACCAAGGAAACATTTGTATCGCTAATTTCGTGGCTTTCGAAAAAATGGAAAGACATCCAAATTGTGGTGGTACCGAGATACGAAGAACAAAAAAAAGATTTAATCCACACTTTCAACAGCAAGATTAATGTTTGCAAATCTGTTGTCGATGGACCAAGCCTTCTACATTACACTTCAGTTTTTGTAGGAGGAGGAGGCACAATGACAGCTGAGTCTGCACTTCTAGGCGTTCCCACATTTTCATGTTACCCAAATAAACCTTTTGCGATACTAAAATTTCTTGCGAAAAACAACTTGATTTCGCTTATTAGAAACCCATATCAACTGATGAAAAAAATTGAGTTAACACTACGCAACCTAGAAGAAGCTAAAAAAATACAGAGAGAGAAGGCCCAAAAAATGGTCTACGGGTTTGAGGATCCAATAGAAATAATCATTTCTGAGATTGAAAAGTTAGGCTGACGCAAGATACCAAAATGTTAGTTAACATTAAAATACTAAACAAAACAAAATAATGTTTCACTCTTTAGATATCATAATAATTGATTAGTATGGTGAAAAAATGACGGATGCTATGATGCTCAATGAAAATGACTTAAGTTTTGAGCAACGAAAAAACTTTGTCATCACGGTTGTTGGCTGCGGAAGAATTGGGCTGCCAACAGCATGTTTATTTTCAAATGAAGGTTTCAAAGTTGTCTGTCTCGACTCTGACCCATACGTAGTTTCCCAAATAAACAGGGGAGTCAGCCCCTTTATGGAGTATGGATTAACTCAAATTTTGAGGAAGAATCTTAGGGAGAGCCGTATTATAGCTACCACGGATCCTAAAGAGGCGATTCAAAAAAGTGACATTATAATCTTAGCTGTTGATACTCCTCTTGACGAAAAAAGGCGACCTGACTACACAAACCTAGAATGTTCCTGCAGGAATATTGGGTTAAACATGAAACACGGCACATTGGTGATTGTAGAATGTACTGTTGGACCTGCAATCATGGAAACCTTGGTTAAGGAAACCTTAGAGGAATCCTCCAGCCTCAAAGCAGGCGTAGATTTCGGTTTAGCTTACAGTCCAGTCAGAGCAACAATTGGCAAAACATTTAAAGACATGACAGAACACTCAAGGGTTATCTCAGGAATAAACAGGCAAAGCTTAACTGCAGCCAAAGCGGTGTTAAAAACAATTACCAAAGGCGAACAAGTTGGAGTTATCAATTTTAGAACAGCTGAAGTAACTAAGCTTTTCGAGAATGTTTATCGCGATGTGAACATTTCGTTAGCTAACGAGCTTGCACTGTTTTGTGAAGCTGTTGGAATCGACTATTATCAAGTTCAGAATGCAGCAAATACACAGCCATTTTGTCATCTGCTTAAGCCGGGAATCGTTAGCGGCAGCATCGCAAAAGATCCGTTTCTCCTAATAAATGAAGCTGTAGATCTCGGTGTCAAACTAAGGATGACCGCGCTGGCTCGCCGCATAAACGACGACATCCCTAAGCATGCATGTAATCTTGTTAAAGATGCCCTCAGAAGCTGCGACAAATCAGTGAAAAGATCGAATATCGCAGTTTTAGGGGTGTCTTACCGTCCTAATGTAAAAGAAGCGAGATGGTCGCATGTGCCTGAGATGATTAACCTTTTAAAAAGGATGGGAGCTAAAGTCAACGTTTACGACCCTGCTTTTACATACGAAGAATTAAGA
>CAZIFH010000045.1:0-8493 GCA_964539065.1 uncultured Candidatus Bathyarchaeia archaeon
AGGTGTTTATGTATTGTATATTTATTACGGAGGTCTAAAATTGTCTTATGAGAAAGATCGTTCGCCTGTTAAGGATGTTGACGCCATATTTGAAAACAAACCTATAAAAATAGTTGCTATTAGGAGTTCTCCTGAAATTGAACTTACTGGCTTGAAAGTAGGTCCATTTGAAGAAGGAAATGAATATGAAATCATTTTTTGGGTTGCACGTGAACTTGAAAGGGCAGGAGTAGTACGGCAAAGAGAAGAAACATTGAATGCTTCAAGACTTTACCCTATTCTTCACAGAGAACGCATTCAACCAATAAGTAATCTGTCTTCTTTACCAGAAGATTTTTATCCGAGGTTACGGCGGGTACTTGAGGATTTGAAAGCCGCTTCTAAGAACAGCCCCGAAAAAATGAGAGAATACGAGTATGTTCAACAGCTTTCCCAAGATATCGCTGACTGTAGACTAAAAAAAATAATAACTTTAGCTTCCACTCTAGGTCAGAAAGGACAAATACTAAGAAATTTGACAATTGAAGAAGCAAGACTTTATGAACGGCTTGAAAAAATAATTAATGAATGGAGAAACGAAATCATTTAAAGAGGTTGCGAGATTGACAGAGCTTATTCTAGACAAACCGCAGGAAAGGTTCCAAAGTTTCTTAAAGACAGACAAATATAGACAAAGAATTTCACAAATGGCAATTAATGGTGCAACCTCTCTAGTTCTTGATTTTAATGATCTTCTTATTATAGACAGTATGTTAGCTGAAGGTTTGCTTGAAAAACCTGAAGAATTTTTTGAATACGGAAACAACGCTGCTTTCGATCAGCTACAAATCCAAGATCCTGAATATGCTGAGAGAGTTAAAGAGCATGGAGTTAAAATAAGAGTCAGAGGCATTCCATTTAAGACTTTATTGCGCAAACTAAGCTCTGAGCATATTGGAAAACTTGTGTTGGTGGAAGGCATAGTCATCAGAGCGACCAATGTTAGACCACTTGTAATAAAGGCCATTTTCAAATGTAACAGATGCGATGAAACAATAGAAGTTCCACAGTCAGGCAACTTTTTGACACCGCCGACAAGATGCACTAATCCAGCATGCAAAAACACTGGTAGCTTTGAGCTAATCGAGGAGGAATCCGAATTTGTTGACTCGCAAGAAATACGTATCCAAGAATACCCTGAAGAGCTTCCTCCAGGTCAGACACCACGTTCATTAGATGTTCAACTTGTGGGTAAAGATTTGGTAGACTTAGCTAGACCTGGAGACAGAGTTTACGTTGTAGGTATAGTTCGAGCTGAAAACAAGTCTCTTCCAAAAACTGCTAAACCTAGAGCTTTTTCGCTTTATATTGAAGCTAACTTTATTGATTCTTCAGGAAGAGAACTTGAATCGCTAATCATTACACCTGAAGAGGAACAACAGATTCTTGAGATATCGAAAGATTTGGACGTACATGAAAAAATTATACGATCTATTGCGCCATCAGTTTATGGATATGAACATATTAAAGAAGCCATAATGTACCTTCTTTTTGGAGGAGTACCTAAACAATTGCCAGATATCAGCATCAGAGGTGAACTCAACATATTGCTTGTCGGCGATCCTGGAACGGCTAAGTCTCAGATTCTCAGATACGTGCCAAAAATTGCTCCCAGAGGATTATATACAAGTGGTAGGGGGACAACAGCTGCGGGTTTAACAGCCGCTGTTTTGCCTACTGCTACAGGCGGAATGACACTTGAGGCAGGAGCTCTTGTCTTAGCAGATAGAGGTATAGCTTGCATTGACGAGATGGATAAGATGCGTCCAGAAGATCGAGTTGCAATACATGAAGCCATGGAGCAGCATACAATTTCTATAGCAAAGGGAGGGATTGTGGCAACCTTAAATGCCCGTGCAGCTGTTTTAGGGGCTGCTAACCCTGCGCTTGGAAGATATGATGCTTACAGGACTGTTAATGAGAATATTTCACTTCCCGTAACGATTCTTTCTAGGTTTGATTTAATCTTCGTGATAAAGGATGTTCCTGAAAAAGAACGTGACGCGCAGATGAGCAAGCACATTCTTGAGCTTCACATGAAAAAAGCACCGCCAGAAGTGCCACCTATATCTTCAGATCTTTTAAGGAAATACATCGCTTATGCAAAGGGAATTACGCCTGTTCTCACACCTGAAGCGTTTGAAAGGTTAAAAGATTTCTATCTGAAGATGCGATCTGTTAGTGAAGCGGAAGGTTCGCCTATAGCCATAACTGCACGGCAGTTAGAATCATTAGTCAGAATAGCTGAAGCGAGAGCTAGGGCAGCGTTAAGAGAACATGTATTGGTTGATGATGCTGAACATGCAATTGCAATTATGAAAAGTTCTTTGGAAGAAGCAGGGATCGATGTTACAACACACAAAATTGACATTGACATAATCATGACTGGTAAACCTAAAAGTCTTCAGGATAAACTTCGCGTTATCCTTAATGTTCTAGTAGATATGGAGAAAGAAACAGGTACAGTGAAAAGGTCAGATCTTACAGATAGATTGGCTTCACAGTTTAGCATAGACAAAATGGAGGCTGAAAGGCTATTGGCTCTAATGAAAAAAGAAGGCACAATCTATGAACCAAAAGAAGGATACATCAGAAGAGCGTAGAGTACGCATTAAAAAGGGTTAAACTTGCTTTTTAAAGAACTTGCGATTCCAGAACAAGCAAAACAGTTACTTATCGATTCAGGTATTATGGACCTTTATCCTCCGCAGATGGAAGCTATAAAAGCAGGCGTTCTTGAAGGGAAAAACTTAGTTTTGTCAAGCCCCACTGCTTCGGGCAAAACTCTAATAGCTGAGATATGTGCAGTTAAACATGTGCTGGAAAAAAACGGCAAGGTTCTTTATCTATGTCCGCTTAGAGCCCTTGCTAACGAAAAATTTACTGAATTTAAGAAGTATGAAGCCTTAAAAAAACATGATGGTAAAAAAATAAAGGTTGGAATAAGCACTGGAGATTTTGATAGCAGCGATCCTTGGTTAGCTAAGTATGATGTTATTATAGCAACAAACGAAAAATGCGACTCTTTGCTTAGGCATAGGGCACGTTGGATGGATGAAGTCACGCTTGTAGTTGCCGATGAGGTTCATCTACTTAATGATGCAGAGAGAGGAGCTGCATTAGAGGTTGTTTTAACCCGTCTTCGGCAATTAAACCCTAACGCCCAAATATTGGCTTTAAGCGCTACTGTAAGAAATCCAGAAGATATCACTAAATGGTTGAGAGCAATTTCAGTAAATACTCAGTGGAGACCGGTTGTTCTTAGAGAGGGAGTCTTGAAAGATACAGAACTTCAGTTCAAAGATGGTGGATCTGAGAAGCTAGAAAAACTGTCCAACAATCCTGTTTTAAATCTTGTGTTACACCGCATTCAGCAAGGTGGACAAGTTTTAATTTTTGTTTCAACACGCAAGGAAGCTATTAACATAGCAAAAAAAGCTGCTTTAGAGGTTGGCAAAATTCTATCTAAACCAATATCTCGCTCGTTAGAGCATATTTCAAAATCTATAACAGTCTCAGGGGAAAAGACAAGAGTAAGTAGGCTTCTGGCAGATCTTGTCAAGGATGGTGTTGCCTTTCATCATGCTGGTTTAGGTGCAATACATAGAAAAATAATTGAAGATTCATTCAGGGATGGGAAGGTCAAGGTTTTGACGGCAACTCCAACGCTTGCTTTTGGAGTTAATTTGCCAGCGAGAACAGTCGTTATAAGCAGCTATAGACGTTATGATCCGGGGTATGGTTATTATCCAATAAGTGTACTTGAGTACAAGCAGATGGTTGGACGGGCAGGTCGACCTAAATATGACAAAACAGGAGAATCTGTACTTGTGGCAAAGACTGAGGAAGAATTGGATTTTCTATTTACAAGTTATGTATTCGCCAAGCCTGAACGAATATGGTCAAAGTTAGGAGTAGAAAAAATCTTAAGATCTCACGTTTTAGCTACAGTAGCTTCTGAGTTTGCTAGTTCTGAACAAGGTGTCTTCGACTTTTTTAGCAGAACTCTATACGCATTTCAATACGATTTGAATGCTATTAAAAGAATGGTAGCAAAAATTCTAAAATACCTTTATGATGAAAAGATGATTGAAATAAATGGTTCAAACATTAAAGCAACGATGCTGGGTAAAAGAGTTTCTCAGTTATACATTGATCCTATGTCTGCAGTAATAATACGTGACGGGTTAATCAACAGATCCTCCAAAGTTACAGATATTAGTTTTCTTCACTTGATTGCACACACTCCAGACATGTTTCCGAAAATCCGTTGTTCAAGTCAAGAATCCGATAAAATTATCATTTACAGTAAAAATCATGCAGATGAATTCATGTTTGAGCAACCAGATGAATGGGCAGACAAAGTAGAATACGAAGAATTTTTAGGCGAAGTAAAAACAGCCTTAATTTTTAAAGCTTGGATTGAAGAAACGTCTGAGGATGAAATGATCGAAATTTTCGGCATCGAACCTGGCGATCTTTACCGTCTAATTTCAACTGCTGAGTGGCTTTTGTACAGTGCATCAGAGATAGCTAGGCTTCTTGGACATAAAGATATTCTGCCAAAGATTGTAGAACTTAGAGAAAGAGTTATTAAAGGAGTTAAGGCTGAACTTTTGCCGCTTACGAGGCTTGAGGGTATAGGTAGAGCCCGAGCGCGAGCCTTATACAATTCTGGATTAAGAACAGCTGAGGACTTGCAAAGAGCTTCATTAAGTGTTCTTTCCAGTCTTCCTTTAATAGGACCAGCTACAGCGAAGAAAATTAAAGAACAGGTTGGAGGCTACGTAAAACGTGAAGATTGGAATAAAATATCAAAAAATAAAGAAGAACAGCAATCTCTTACTGATTACTATGATTAATCATGTCAAAATAGCAAGTTAAGTATTGAAAGAGTTGCATACAAAGCCTCTTCTGTACGAACGGTTTCAGTTGCTTGGTTTGGCACTACATTCACAACAAAATCCGTTATGTCAGTTATGTTCAGTTTTTCTTGCTTAAGGATTTCATGAAGACCTTTTGTTGGAGATCCAAATATAACAAGTACGTTTTTGGATTTGCTCCATTTTAAGCGTATTTCTTCAAAAACCTTCATAAAAGGCTCCCCCAGCCGTGAAGTGGCAATTGCTAGATCGAACGATCTGTCTCTTAACACGCGACCTAATGGCTCTTTTGAGACTGTAACTTTATACCCCCAGTAAAATTTGATATCTTCACGCTTCACTAACTCGGCTTTCAATTGTTTGCCTTTCTCCGTCACTTTGACTGTAACTCTCGTATTAACACCAACATTTTCGTTAACAATCATGGCTGGCCGCTCAATTCCTATATCAACTAAAATTGTATTTTTATCTCTGAAAATCACGATCCCTTCACGGTATTCTCCAATCTTAATATTTTTTTCGTGATTATCTATAGGATGATGAGGTGTTCTAAGTGGAGGTAATATGCCGCAATAACTAAGTTCTGGCTTAATCTTGAAAAGTGCTTTTCTAAGATACTGAGGAGTCTCTAAATAAGATAATATTAAGGCAACAAGTTCAATGTCTCTAATTTGGGGTTGAGTAGAAACATCTGGGTAGATTATGACTTCATCAACTCGAAAAATAGCTAGAGCTCTCCCCAGAAAACCAATCTTTGAAGTTTTCTCTCTCAAATGAGGAACGTCTGAAACAAGCGAAGCAGGAATTGCCACTGAAAGCGGAGGAAAACGTTTTAATGGCACATCTAATTTCATTTTCTAACATTCTCATTTTTAAGTAAACAGTTATATGGTGAACAGCTAGATTTTTGACCGTTAGCTGCAATGAAAGATTGTTTCTTTTTATGTATTTAAAGGTATAAATCTTGTTTCTCCACACATTTTTACCTAATATTTCTTCATCTTTTTTAGAAGCATTTCAAAGAGAGACTGAAAATATAGACTATTTTTAGATTTTATTGGTATCCTTATTCCTCTTCAAGAAAGTCAGATGGTTTAGGAGGCGTCGGAGTTAATCCTCTTCGAGTTCTAATCTGTTTTATAACTTCCATTTGCATTGATTCTGGAACAGGGGACCACCGGCTGAATTGAGTTGCCCAGAAGGCTCTGCCTTGAGTTGACGATCTAAGTTCATCTGCAAGTCCAAATGATTCAGCAACTGGAATCTCAGCTTTAACTATCATCATGTCTTCATCATTTATCATATCCAAGAGCTTACCCCGCCGTTTTTGAACTATGGTTATTACGACGCTAACGAATTCGTTTGGAACCTTGCATTCAAAGCTTAAAATTGGTTCCAACAGTTGTGGATTGCTTAGTAGGATGCATCCCCATATTGGACGCCAAGTCATAGGCAATATTTGAGCTGGACCTCTGTGAACTGGATCCTCATGAACGACAATATCTTCTAAGTTTACTTTCAACCCGTAGGCCGGCTCTTTTGCCAGCACTGATTGATGAACTGCCTCGCTGAATCCTGATTTAATGTGATCCAAGATTTCTTCAACATACTGTTTTCCTTTAATCCTGTTTACAAGAATGTTTGTGCCTTCGAAAGCAATAACGTTACGTGCGTCGTCAGATGTCCATCCTAGACTTCGTAATAACGCCATTCTTTCGTCACGTTTTTGCATCTCTGAAATTTTTCCTTCTTTCAAAGCTTCTATAACTTCATTTGAAAGCTTTTCAACAGTTACCCACAGTTTGTTATGTTTGTTTGGGCTTTTACCCATAATGGGAGGTCCTTGGTAATTTCGGCTTATTGTCTCACGGTAAATGACGATGGGTTTACTTAATCGAACCTTTAAACCAGCTTCTTGCATACGATAAGCTGTAACCTCAAGATGTAGCTCACCCATTCCACTTAGAAGGTACTCTCCAGTTTCTTGATTCATTTGAAAATGTAGGTTTGGGTCCTCAACAGTTAATTTATGCATTACCTTGTCAAACAATGGAAGATCTTTAATGTCTTCAGGTTCCACTGCCACCGTAACAACAGGTTCGGAAACATACTTAAGTGCCTCAAAAGGTTGGGTCTCAACATTCACTTCAGCGATAGTTTCTCCAACATGAATTGATTGTAATCCAGAGATCGCCGCAATGTTTCCAGCTGGAATTTTGTCGACTATGACTCTATCAGCAGCCATACTCATGTAAACCTGCTGAAGTATTCCCGTCTGCCTGCTAGTTATGAGACGAACAGATTTGCCTTTCTCAACTGTGCCACTAAACACTCTTCCAATAGCAACTATTCCACTATGAGGATCAACTTCAACCGTAGTTACACACATGAGAAGCGGCCCATTTGGGTCAACCTTTGCCATAGCTTCGCCTACACTACTTTTTAGGTCGCCTGGCCAAATCTGACTTTGTCTATATGGTTGGGCATCTAACGGATTAGGCAAATGTTCACAGAACATGTCTAATATTGGTTCCCAGAGTGGTACTTTTTTGCTCAATGCGTCGACCTTTTTTCCAACATCTTCTGGTTCTCCGCTGTATGCATCAATTACATCTTTGAAAGTTACGCCCTTCGATTTCATGTAAGGTAAATTAAAGCCCCATTTGTGAAGCGCTGAACCGAATGCAACTCGTCCATCTTCAATTTTTACTTGCCAGTCCTTTTTATGTTGAGGCGGCGCATTCCTTTCAATCAATGTGTTTACTCTAACAATAATTTTGGCGAATCTGCTCTGCATTTCTTCTGGTGTCAACTTTATTTCTTTTATTAGTCTATCAACCTTATTTATGAAAAGAAGAGGTTTAACTCTTTCACGTAAGGCTTGCATCAAAACAGTTTCGGTTTGGGTCATTGGTCCTTCAACAGCGTCTACAACTACAAGAGCGCCGTCAACAGCTCGAAGACTCCTCGTAACAGCTCCACTAAAATCTATGTGCCCAGGGGTGTCTATTAAGTTTATGAGGTAATCTTCTCCTTTGTAATTATGAGTTAAACTTATGTTTGAGGCGAAAACAGTCATCTGCCTTTTTTGTTCAAGCTCCCAAGAATCAAGAAAAAGCTTTTGTCCAGCTGTTTGTTCACTTATGATGCCTGCTGCGGCTAGAAGACTGTCAGAAAGTGTAGTTTTTCCATGATCTACATGAGCGATTATACTAGTGTTTCTTATTTTTTTGGGTTCATTCATTAATTTTATGATTTCCTCAACCTGTTTGTAACGTCCCATAACCCGATTCTCCATTAATAGGATACTGTTCATTGCTTTATGATTAAATCTTTATATTCAATGCTTAGTGTTAGATTTTAAGTTAACGAACGTGAGAAACGAGGCTATTTAACTTTTCGTTTCTTATGATCTAATGAAGCCTATAAACATTCACTTAGATTGAACTTCTTTTTCTGCCAATTAAATTGGCAATCAATGTTAGAAACAGGAGATTAGCAGATAACATTTGTTATTTTTGGATATTTGAATTTTGTTACAACAGTTTTTAATATGTATAGGGTTATGAAA
>CAZIFH010000046.1:0-4191 GCA_964539065.1 uncultured Candidatus Bathyarchaeia archaeon
GTTTATCGCTAACAACAATAACCTCGTAAAATGGATAGTTAAGGGATGTGATAGATTTTATGCATTTTAACAGTTCGGGAAACCTTTTCCCAGCGGTGGGAATAACCACCGACGCAAAGGGCAACATTTCTTTTTCGCTAAAGCTAACCGGTTTAGTATTCAAGAGATCCATCCAACAATCTTTGCTTATATGAAGGACGCTTTAGAGTTCTTCGCCTTTCTGTTCCTTTAGTTTTTAGGTCGCTGAAGGCTTCCAACTCTCTTTTAATTACATGCTCCCAATTAAACTTCTTTACATGTTCCCTCGCCTTTCTTCCCATTCTTTCTAATATTTCCTTGTCTTCTAACAATCGCGTAATAGCCACTGCGAAACCGGTGACATCATTTGGTTTAACCAGTACAGCTGCTTCTCCATAGTTTTCTTTTAAGGCGGGGATGTCTGATATAACGCATGGAAGCCCACAAGCCATAGCTTCAGCCACCGATAAGGCAAAGCCATCATATCGTGTTGGAAATACAAAGGTCTTAGAGGAATTTAGCAACCTTACTAGTTCTATGTCGGAAACAAAACCTGCCAGTTCCACGTTTTCTTCAAGCTCCAACTCGCGTATCAGGTTTCTGTAATGTCTAACATATTCTTCGTCTCCGCCTCCTATGAGAATTAGTTTTGCTCCGTAGTTTCTAGCCTTGACCAATTTCCATGCTCTCAACAAGGTTTCTATGCCTTTTTGGGGGTGTAATCTTCCCAAAAATGCTGCATCGTATATTTTCTCTAAGTTGTAAGGCTTGAATTTGCTGCTGTCGACGCCGTTTTGTACGACAATGACTTTACGGATCTTTAAGCGTTGGATAAGATTTTTTTTGACAGCTTGGCTCACGCTCATGTGGAGATCCGCCGCACGGTAAGCCATTCTCTTCGCAGCATCTAAAATGCTAGCCAGTAAGGCCGCAGGAGGACTGAAGCCCCTTTTTAGCCTCAAATGCATAGCTTCTCTGAATGGCGTCGTTTCGTTGGGGTAAAGGAGATGGAATATTATTATTAGGGGTTTTCTGAAGACTAGCTTTAAAATGTATGCTGGAATAACATTCTCAATGTCTTGGTTGTACGTATAAATCACATCGTAATCAATTTTTGAAGCGAAACGGAGGGCAGTCAAGGTAAAATGAGCGAGCTTTATCACCTGCCCAAGATATCCCTTGGGAACGTTGAGCTTTGACTTAATCTTTAGAGATACGTAAATTGATTCATTCAAGCAATCCTGGATTGACGGTTCTCGCTCAACTGCATAGACGGTTACTCCCAACTTCTTTAATTGTCTAGCCTTTTCGAGAAAACCTCTTTCATCGCCCCTGATTTGTTCTCCCCAACGATAACGGTGTATAAAGAACACGAGTATTTTCAAGTTGCATTGAACGTTGGAAGTTTGTTTGTAAAGGTTTATGTGAACGGCCTCCAATCTCTAATTCAATAATTTTTCGTAAATTTCTATAAACCTCTTTGCTATAATCCCCCAGTCATATGCGTTTTTAACCATTTTTCTTGCCTCTTTTCCTAAACTTGAGGCTAGTGATTCATTTTCCAGCAACTGAGCGATTCTTTCAGCGAACGTTTTTATGTTATCTTCGATTATGAGGTGTTTTCCATTTGCAATTGGTAAGCCTCTTGCGCCGCAACTTGTCGACACAACTGGTTTTTCGCAAGACATGTATTCCAAAGTCTTTAGGCACATGCCTGAGCCAAATCTTAAGGGAGCAACGCATATGTCTGCCGCGTTAATATAAGATGAAACATCATAATGTGGGGATTGTGTAAGTATCACATCTCTCTTCGGGTAATTCGTTAGCCATGAAGGGGGATTAGTGCCAACCACCATAAAAACGGCGTCGGGAATGCGCTTTTTTAAAGTTGGATAAATTTCCGAGAATAGGATCTTCAGTGCATCAGTGTTTGCAAACCAGTTTAGTCTTCCCGTAAAAAGTACAACGGGTTGGTCACGTAGTCCGTATTTTAGTCGAATTCTTTCCCGTTCATCTTTTTTTGGGCTGAAACATTGAGTGTCCACGCCGTTAGGTATGGCTGTAACTTTTGAGGCTTCTACTGAAAAAAGTTTTTCAATCATGCACTTATCAAATGGGGTCTCACTTACTACGTGATCAAAACTTTTGCATGCAAATTTTTCAAGAAGGAAAAGCCTCTTCCATCTTTGTCTTTTCACTCGGTTTATCTGATGCCACACTAATGTTTCAACATTGTGTTCACTGAGTATTGCAGGTTTCCTCAGCAAGTTTTTAAGAGTCAAACCGTGCAATGATGTTAACAAGTGTTGCGACTGAATGATGTCAACGCCTTTATACAATCCCAGCTTTCTTATCAGTTTTGTCAAAGATATAGAATGTACATGAATTCCCTGAATACTTATGGGATAATACTTTTTGACATCGTTAAGTTCTTTACAGGGGTATACTTTGACGTTTTTTAGTTCAGACAAGTTGCCATATTGTGGGATGAATAAATGAACTGAACATCCTAATTCGCCTAAATTTTTTGCAATTTGATAAATTCTAACGGATCCACCGAAAGTTGGAGGAAACACGTTGATAGGAGAGACTATGCCTACTTCCAAGCTTACACACTCGCAGTCTTATTCGATTGATCGCCGCAGTTTATATAACGAATTTTGCATGATTATAAGTTTGGTTTTCATAAACGTGACCTATAAAAATGAGGGCGACACTTTGGACATAATTTTTCGATATTTGTCGGATTTTTCAGCCGGAATGTCGTCCACAATCTTAATCTTAAGGTTAATTGGACATCCAATGATTTCTTCAAATTCAGTCTTGATGATGTTTATGGTTTCTTCGGTAAATCCTTCTTCTTTCACCAGTTCCATTGTAAATTCATCAAATTTTTCTTGTACAAGCTTATATTTTCCTATCTTAGGCTGCTTCCATAGAATGGTTCCTAAAACTCTTGGGGAAACAATTTCACCGCTGGGTTTAACTATAAAATCGTCTGTACGCCCTTCAATTGACTTGATTAATGGAAGGCTTCTTCCACAAGGGCATGTTTCAGCCATTGGGATACCTATATCTCCCAGTTTATATCGAATCAATGGCATAATGTAATTATACAAGTTAGTGATTACAATCTCTCCGAGTTCACCAGGGGCAACATGTTCCCCTGTTTTCATGTTTACAAACTCTATTATGGCACTTGTTACGCAAATGTGTTGGCCTATATGCTCATTGCACTCCCAAGCCAGTCTGGGAGCCTCTGCGCATCCATAGGTGTCATACATCTCAACTTCAAACGTACGATTTATGAAGCTCCTAGTTGAATTATCTAAAGTTTCTCCATGGCTGAATATAAGCTTAGGATGCACTTTTTTAGCGTCATTGCGACTGAGGGCTTTGGCAATAACTAATATGCAGGATGGAAAGCCGTAAATTGCGTCGGGGTTACATTCTTGTAGTGCATTTATCTGTTCTTTCAGGGGCAAGTACAATGGAATTCGTTTTCTAGTCATGAAACCCAGCTGGTTAAACCAATCCTCTCTTTGAGTCGGGTTTCTATAAGTAATTTCAGCCATTTTATCCCTTAATCCAAGACCGCATTCAAGAAATGGATAAAGTGAGACTGCCCTGTTGAAAGCTTTAGATTTTTGATCGAAGAGAAAGGTCATTCTTTCGCCGGTTGAGCCTGATGTTTTATGTTTTGTACACTTCTTGAGATCTACTTCTCTAGCTAACATGTTGTGAGGAAAGTTCTTTTTAACATCTTTTTTTGAAATTATAGGCAGGCGAGATATGTCATCGATCGTCCTTATATCAGCTGGTTTGATACCAGCGTCATTCAGCAGTGTATGGTAAAAACCAACATTGTTGTAGGCATGTTCTAAGAGGTTTTTAAGCCTTTTTAGTTGGATACGTTCTAAGTCGGCTTTTTTATACCATTGTGTTCTTCTTAGCTCATAAAGGAAACGCGCTTCTCTTATCCAATGAGTTGTTCTTCTAATCATCTCAGAGTAGTATCTATCTGGATGGCGAAGGATATTGTTTGCCAAGGTCATGATTGAAACCATTAAAAAACCTCGCTACTTATTGATTTGTGCAAAGGAATTAAAGGCGAACAAAATGTTACAATTGGCACTAGACAAGTTATTGAAAAGCTTGGCGGATGGAGAGATC
>CAZIFH010000047.1:0-11340 GCA_964539065.1 uncultured Candidatus Bathyarchaeia archaeon
CATTCAAAGCGATCATGTTGAAACATACTATGAATATGCTGAAAAGTTGTTAATGGACGGACACGCCTATATATGTATATGTCAACGTGAAGATTTTCATAAAAAAGTAACTAATAAAATAGCATGTGCTTGTAGAAACCTGAGTTCGTATGAGAACCTAAAACGTTGGCATAGTATGCTTAACGGTGAATACGGTGAAGGCGAGGCTGTAATGCGAATTAAGACTGACCTTGAACATCCAAATCCTGCGATACGAGACTGGCCTGCTTTTAGGATTATTGATCCAAAAAGTTATCCTCATCCAAGGGTTGGCAAACGTTATCGAGTGTGGCCACTTTTCGCTTTTGCCAACGGTGTTGACGATCACCTTAATGGCATAACCCACATCATTCGTGGGAAAGAGCATCAGACAAACCAAAGGAGGCAACTATATCTTTATCAATATTTAGGATGGGAATATCCTGAAGCGATCCATTATGGCAGGCTAAAAATTATTGGATCTACCTTAAGTAAGTCGAAGATTGTCCGGGGCGTTGAAGATGGAACTTATACTGGTTGGGATGACCCTCGGCTTGCAACTTTTAGGGCATTAAGTCGCCGGGGAATACAGCCAGAATCTTTAAAGCAACTCATCCTTGACATAGGTCCAAAAACTGTTGATATAACACTCAGCTGGGAGAATCTTTATGCATATAACAGAAAAATAATAGATTCTATTGCTTACAGATTTTTCTTCGTTCAAGATCCTATAAGGCTTACTGTTAATGGAGTAAAAAAGCCTTGCGTATCTCGTATTCCCTTGCATCCGTCTAATCTAAATCAAGGATACAGAACGTTTAATATAGAACCGAGAAATGGTAATGTACACTTACTCGTATCCAGTACTGATAAATCCTTGTTTAAAAAAGGTCACGTTATTCGGTTAATGGATCTTTTCAACATTCAAATTCAAAAATCGACAACAACAGGGGTATTATCCCTATTTCATAGTGAATCTTATGATGAGGCAAAACAGTTAAAATCTCCTTTAATACACTGGCTTCCTGAAGGTGAAGGAGTGAAATGTGAGATCATAATGCCTGACGGTTCTTCAGTAAAAGGGCTTGTTGAAAATAACGTTCAACATGTTTCTGTTGGTAAAATTGTTCAATTTGAACGATTTGGCTTCGTGAGAATTGACCAAAAAAATGGTTGTTTAGTGGGGTTTTTCGCTCATAGATAAAGTTTATATTTTTACGATGCGTCCTGTAGCATAGTTACACAATTTAGGAGCAACTAAAATTGAGAGAGGAAGTACAAAAAGTAATAAACGAGATTCGGCCTCAGCTTATTGCAGATGGAGGAGACATAGAACTAATAGACGTAAGCGAGGAAGGAACAGTAAAAGTCAGATTGAAGGGATCTTGTGCTGGCTGTCCTATGTCCCAGATGACTCTGGAATTAGGCGTTGAACGATACTTAAAAAGCAAGCTACCAAAAGTAAAAAGAGTGATAAGCATCTGACGCATTTTATATAATTCTATTTTTGCCTCATTTTTTTAACAATTTTTAGATTACTATTTTTATGTTAAAAAACCGTAACATATATAGGGAGATGATTATAGTTAGGGTTATTTATAAACTGAAACGAGTGTTGATGAAGTTTCGGTGATAAGAAATGTCGAAACCATTCTATGTTAAATATGAAGTTCCTGCAGAGGTTGCTAATGCTACTTATGAAGCTCTCCAAATATCAGCACGATCAGGTAAGATACGTAAAGGAACCAATGAGACAACTAAAGCAGTTGAAAGAGGACAAGCAAAGTTGGTTGTGATAGCTGAGGATGTTGATCCTCCTGAAGTAGTTGCGCACTTGCCAATCCTATGCGACGAAAGAAAAATCACCTATGTCTTTGTCCCCAGCAAAGTTAAACTTGGTTCTGCCGTTGGAATCGATGTTCAATGTGCTGCTGTATGCATCATTGACTCCGGAGAAGCCTCAGATCTTGTAACAGAGATAACGACACGTATCCAAAGGATTAGGGAAGGTTCCACTTAATGAGCCAAAAAACAAGTGAAGAGACACTAACCCCAGCGCAAGTAATTCAGATAGTTGGTAGGACTGGGTCGACCGGCGAGATTGTACAGGTTAGGGTTCGAATACTTGAGGGTCCTGATAAAGGGCGCATCATAACAAGAAATGTTAAGGGGCCAATTCGTTTGGACGACATATTAATGTTGAGAGAGACGGAGAGAGAGGCACGGAAAATTAGGTAAAAAACTAGTGATCAACATATGCTGATTTAGGCGACTTAAATAACTAGTTTATGGAGAAACGGATATGCCTAAGGTTCAAAAATGCACGTTTTGCGGTCGTGAGTTTTCACAAGGCATAGGCATTATGTACGTGAGAAATGACGGCGCAATTCTATGGTTCTGTTCAAGCAAATGTAGAAAGAACGCTGTGAAATTAAAGCGAGATGCACGAAAACTAAAGTGGACAGAGTACTATCAGAAAGCAGAAAAAATCCAGTAGCATAAACAATATTTATTTTTTTACTCAATAAAAAACATAAAAATTAAGCTACCAGAATTATTCAATAGAGGCAAAACTTCAGACAAACTAAAATTTGAGTATATCGTCTCCGTACTTTGGTGTTAGTTGTTTGGTTAAGGAATTAGAGAAGAGATATATAGCTATCTTGCTAACGAGATTAGTATCGCACCTATTATTATTAGAGTTGTGCTTACTGAAGTTTAAAATGAGATTTCTTCTTCAAAACTAGGAATGCAAACACTGATAAAAATTACAAATACCATCTTTATTGACGCTACTGAAGATGCTTTGCCCACTGTAGAGCAAAGAAATAGAATACCCATGAGAATATATCATCAACCCCCTATCGAGAAGTATATAAAACAATGATCTATTCTAACTGGACAAGTTGTTGGCTCTAACTGTGACAATAATAAACATTGATAACTGCTGCGAACATTATTTAACTACAAACTCCACTCATAGTTATCGAACCTTCTTCTTAGCCTATTTTGCCAAATATCGCAATAAGCACCACAGCAAAAGCGGACAATAGCAATTTTAACCATTGCAACTTTTCTGCTTAATAATATTTTCATGAACATAAATCAGATTTCCCACTAATTAATAATTAATATTTACCTTAGTTTCTCTCAAACCCTTTTTTGAAATGCGCCTAAGGCTACAAAAGCAACAAATCTACTGTAGACATGACTGAATTAAAGGCTTCAACCAATACAATTTAAGAAATGATTTTATCGTGGGCGCAGTTGTGTTCCGCGCAACTAACACTTGACATCACCACAGAGCGGGCACGCCCTTCTTCAGCCAAGCTCTCTCTAACGCGGCTTTTCTGGCGCCCACGCCCGCCCTGTCCCGCTTCTGGGTAAACTCCCCTTCACAGAAAGATGATTGCACATCCATCTCTGTCGAGTCCGTCTAGGCGGGCCCGTTTTTGGGTTAGGCGGGGTTAGGGGCTCATGCCATCGCAATTTAGACTATGAGATTTTTTTCAGATAAACGTTTCTATCTTTTGTCGACAATAGAAGTTCAATGGTTCATCTTAAGGTATTTCCTTAGTTCGTTAAGGTTAACCTCAAAAGTAGCAGCTGGATTTTCGAGATTCCAGTTTTGAAGCACTTGAGGATGAATTTCCCCAATGACCCCTAATTCTGTGTTTTCAAGAAATATTTTTCCCACTCTTCCTTCAATAAAGCTTTTGTGGCTTACCTCTTCTAGTGAATACGAAACTCCGAGATTAGCAAACAAAGCATCCAATACAGATTTCGTTTCGGTGAAGCTGGCGTTCGAATGAATAGTTACGCAGGCAAGCGTCTCGACGTCACTTGTTTTATTTTCTTTTTCTTCATCATGAACGACGCAGTACCCAACTTCGAAAATTCTTTGTGGATATTCTACGTGGGTGTTATGGCTTAGAAACTCCATGAGACTTGGAAGAAGCCAATTTCTCAGGCAAGTCATAGATAAAAGCCTTGGATTCGCAATTTCTACAACTCTTTGCGGGGCAATATTCATCTTCATGAATAGAACCTCGGGAGATGTCATGATGTACGTTAAAATCTCCTGAAAGCCGAGTCCAACCATTAATTCTCTTACTAGATCACGAATTTTTGTTTCAGGAGACAAAGATCCGATGGTTGGTAGCTGAGGCCATTTTGGCTGGATTCGGTTGTAATTGTATGCTATGACGATGTCTTCAATGATGTCTATTGGGTGAAGAATATCCACACGATAACATGGAACCTTCACGGTAACCTCAGATTTAGTGTTTTTGACCACACCGTAACGAGCTTTTTCCAATAATTCTCTAATTTCTCTGAAATTTAGTTGCATCCCGATGACTTTCTGAACGTAATTGACATTAAGCTTTAATAATTCGCCTCTCAAGTCAGGCGTCGTTGCATTTATCATCTCCTTATACGGGTAGTGAATATTCACTGAATAAATAAGTCCTCCACGGTCAGCCAAAGCAACAGTAACATTTGTTAAAGTGTTAAGAACAGTTTCATATGCCGTTCCAGTAACTTCGACCATAACATTTTCTGTATGCGACGTGATCTTGCCTAGATCATTCGAGTTTATTATCGGCGGGAACGAGAGAACTTTACCTTCTGAATCCAGGAAGATCGGCCACACAGAAAATCTACGCACAATATGTCCGTACTCGTTTCCCTTAGGGTGTTTTTCAAGTATTTCTTCAAGAGTCAGCTTTTCAGAAAAATCAAGTGGAACAAAACTAATTTCTCTAGGCTTTGCTACTCCATAACGTAGCGGAGGACTAATTAGATCTAAATCATAAAGCCCAATGGATGTTCTTCTACGATTTCTTCCATAGGTCTGATCCATCTTATCCTGAAAACGCATAATCTGACGGATAGCTGCGTCTGTAAGTTTAACTCCTTTTATTACGGAACATGCGATGTACGGACGAATCTTCCTCAGTTTCAAGTCTACATAAACCTCAACTCCTGAGCCGCCTTGAATACGATAGTCCTTCAACCCTTTTTCGAATTCAAGATATCCTCGTAATGCTCTAGCCAATCCTTCGGTGCTCCATATATCTGCTCGGTTGCTATCTTTGAGTTCTATCCGGATTTCTTGAGCATCCAAGTTTTTAACTTCACCTTTGACATAGGACAGTATTTCATTAAGTTTCTCTTCATCTCTAGGTAGTTCTACTCCAAGCAAGGATTCTAGGTCTTCAAGTTCAACCTCAACAGTCGGCATCTAAACCAACTCCGCACGTCTCAACCAATCCAAGTTCTGAGAGAACAGGTAGCGGATATCGTCAATTCCAGTCTTCATCATAAATAATCGGTCAACACCAAGCCCCCAAGCCAACACAGGCACCTTTACGCCAAGCGGGAGTGTTAGCTCTGGACGGAAGATACCTGATCCGCCGAACTCCATCCATCCGTATCCTTCTTTATAGGCAACTAGCTCAACACTTGGTTCAGTGAACGGGAAGTAGTCTGGTCGATACTTGACCTTATCTGCTCCCGACACATCCATTGCAAATTTTTCTAGAACGCCAAGCAAGTTAATGAACGTAAGGTCTTCTCCTAAGATTATGCCCTCAACTTGATTGAACTCTGTGAGATGAGTTTTGTCAATCACGTCAGGACGGAAGCACCTTGCTACAGCAAAATATTTACCTGGAATTTCTAGGTCCTCACATATCAGCTTTCTTGCACTAGTTGCAGTTGTTTGACTTCGCAACATCAATCTTGCAGCCTCAAGCATCGAAAAAGTATAACCCCACCCTGTTGAACCGGTTTTCCATCCAGTTTCATGTGTTTTTTTAACCTTTTCTAAGAAATTTCGATATTGGTCAAGAATTCCAGTTTCCGGTTCTTTGATGAAATACATGTCGTGGACTTCTCTAGCTGGATGGTCTTGAGGCATGAACAATATGTCGCAGTTGAACAAGCTAAGCTCTACGTTTGGGCCAGTCATTTCTTTGAAGCCTAAAGCTACAAGTTTCATTTTTAGCTCATCTAGAAATCTCAGATAAGGATGTTTTTTCCCAGGCCATGTATGAGCCACTGAAGCCTTAATGTTATATGGTCGAAAAGTTTTTTCTCTCCATTTACCTGTTACTAACAGTTCCGGTGTGAGTTGACTGACCTTTACTGATGCTTGAATGCCTTTTTTTATAAGTTCCCATCCTGCTGTGGTTAGCTCTAGCTCTCTTTCTATTTCAACGTGAACCTCAATGATTTTTCTTCCACGTAATATTTGAACGGCATCTTTCAAGTCTTGACTGAGATTTTCAACAGTTATCATTCCCTTTTCATTCAACAAAGATAAAAGTTTCTCATCGACCCCTTCAACAGGCTCTTTCAGCAACTTTAGCTGCTGAGTTCCTTTCTCTATTATTGCCCAACCCTTTCGGCTTAACCATGCAAGGGCAATGATTTTGGCGTCCTTGGCTAAGGATGCAGCTTTAAAAACTGCATCTATCTCTGCTTTTCCTCCCATTTTCTGCAATACCTTCACAGCCTTTCTTTCCGGTAAGCCTTCTTCGGCATATTTTTTACCTTCTTTGTTAAGAACTATTTTAGTACCCTTCTTTTTTTCTTGAATCGTCAATAAATTCTGCGATGCAAGAGACAATGCCGCACGCATAACCGCAGAATGAGCTAATCCACTGGCGTTGGCAATCTGGTCGATAGTCGAATGTCCTCCAGTCCTCTCTAAAGCAAGTAACGTTTTGCTTTCGTTTTCGCGGAGTTCCACCATATCTTAACCTTCCAGTTTTTGTAGGAGATTTTAATTGATTTAATGATAGATGAACCTTAGCTATTAATCCTATATTTTATTAATAAGTCTTAGTCGAAAGATTGAGATTCAGCAAAAGTGTTAAAACCAAGATTCTAAGGTCATCTTTTTTTTGGACTCTTTAATTCCATCAATCACCTTGGAAAGAGCCTTCCTAACTCGATCTTCTGAAAAATCTTTTTCGTCACAAAGAAATTTTATGACGCCTTCAACATCAGGTTCCTGCCATTTAAGATTGTAGTTATCTGTAACTTTAGGGTGAAGAAAAATTTCCCTAATAAGCTTCGGTTCAACAGGAAACTCCGCACCTTTTATGAAGGGAAGAGCGGCTTCGAGACTTCCATATTCTTTGATCAACTTAAGTGCAGATTTAGGTCCTATACCTTTTACGCCATCTGGATTGAAGTCTGTACCAATCAAGATGCCTATGTCGATAAGCTGCTCGTAGGTTACTTCCAGATACTTCAAAGTTCTCTTCATCTCCACAGTTTCAGGCAAAACTTCCACGTATACATTTTTTCGGGGTAGCTTCCTTCTACCTGAAATTGTTAAGTTCCTAAGAAGCACTGGAGCTCCAAATAAGAGACTATCAAAATCTTGGCTTGCACAGTAATCAGCATTTCCATTCTTAGCGATATGGGCTGCTTGAGCCTCCCCTTCTGATGGAGCTTGCACCCAAGGAACACCCATATATTTTAAAAGGCGTTTCGACTCATCCACCATATAGTCTTTAAGCCTACTCGTCATCTGCGCGTAGAGTCGCGCTTCCTCTATCTTGCCTTCAGCTAAGGCGCGTTCGTACTTCACCTGAGATTCTTCCTTAATTTTGGATCTACGTTTTATCTCCGCCTCTTTAAGGGCTGGAGGCATCCCATCGAAGACATAGATAACTTTGACTCCCATTTCTATAAGGTTACATGTTCTGTAAAACAAGCCGATTAAGTGGCTCGTAATCATGCCTCTATTGTCTTTTAGAGGCGTACCATCTGGTTGCCTTATTATTGCTAGAAACTGGTAAAGGGCATTATAGGTATCAATGGCAACCTTTTTTCCGTTAAGGTTTTTGAGGTCTATAGAGGTTTTCGGAACCAAATCTCCAAGATTAACCCCCACTTAAATCACCCATTTAATTTTTACTTAAACCTAAGAACGACGGTCGCCAATCTGTGTTAACCTTGAAAGACCTATAAAGTTTTTCGGCTGTAATGTTTGTTTAAAAAACAAGTACCTAATTAAATATGTACCTACCAATGTATTAAGTGTCATGTTCCAAACAATTTTAAGGAAGGTGTAAAAGTGTTACGAAAACCAAATCGAGAACTCTCGGTTACCGAAATCTTTGACCTATCTTTAAGCCTATATTTTAAGGTGATCGGCCTTTTTTTCGCTCCTTTTCTTTTTACGAACACAATTAATGCTCTAATGAGACATTTTCTTTGGAGTTTTATGCCTGTTTTTGAGATTCCATCAGCAATCACCGAATGCTACATTGAATTATTGATGAATTATCTTGTAACAATTCTTCCTGTCATCGCCATCTCCGTCGTCATCGCGAGAGTAATAGATACTGTAGTTAATGGAATAGTTGTCAAGTACTCATCTGACCTGCTTGAAGGTAGAAGTGCAAGCATTAATATTGGACTTCATTATGTCCTTTTAAATCTTCCTTACATTCTTGTAGCTGAATTTGTCGTGTCCATGTTAACTGTTTTTGGGTTAATCTTTTTCATACTTCCAGGAATTGTTATTGCTATAATGTTCAGCTTATCTGTTCAGGTAATCATTATTGAAAAGATGGGGGTCTCAGAAGGTTTGTTGAGAAGCAGGAATTTGGTTGTCAATAGATGGTTGAAAACGTTAACAATCCTTTTCTTAGTTCTAATGATAACACTTATGTCAAGTGTCACAGGTAGAATAATCGGAAACTCTGTTGCACCGTACAATGTTGAATTAAGTTTGCTAATTGAAAGCATTATCTCCTCAGTTACAAAACCGCTTCAGCCTATTGTTTTAACATTACTTTACTATGCACTGCGTGTCAGAGAGAAAACTGCTGAACAAATGTTACCTTCTCAAAGCATTCATTTTAAGACACATGTACTATCTACCGATACACAAATACCACTGTTATTCCAGCCAAAATTCTGTTACAAATGCGGACAAAGCCTTCCTCCAGACGCGATATTTTGTCCAAGATGTGGGATTCATGTAAAACCTGAGTGATATTATGAAATCACATGGACTGAAGCCATCTATCTTTAATATTTCATGTGAATTGTTAATTTGATTGAAGAGGAGCTCGGCTTGAAGTACTTGTTGGTTGCAGAGGCTTACGAGAAAATCGAGGCAACAACTAAGAGGTTAGAGATGACGAACTACCTTGTGGAACTGCTTAGGAACACTCCTAAAAACGTCATTGACAAGGTTGTTTATCTTACGCAAGGAAATCTATACCCTAACTTTACAGGAATCGAGATAGGCATAGCTGAAAAACTTGCTGTCAGGGCAGTTGTAAAGGCAACTGGAATAAGCGAGGATAAAATTGAAGCAGATCTGAAACAAACAGGAGATCTTGGTGAAACTGCACAGAAATTTCTTGAAAACAAGCAGCAACTTACTTTTTTTCAGCAACCACTTACAGTTGAAAGAGTTTATAACACGCTTGATAAGATTGCTAAGGCAACTGGCTCCGGCTCGGTTGACCAAAAACTTAACCTTCTTGCCGGTTTATTAGCTGACGCCGAGCCTAAAGAGGCAAAATACATCATTAGAACAGTTACTGGTAAACTTCGGGTGGGAATAGCGGATATGACTGTTCTCGACGCTTTAGCTATTGCTTATGGCGGTGGAAAGGATTTTAGACCACTTTTTGAAAGAGCCTATAATGTCTCGTCTGACTTAGGCAAGGTAGCAAAGACTGTTGTCCAAATAGGACCGGAAGGACTTAAAAACTTCAAGGTATCCATCGGAGAACCTATTAGACCGATGCTTGCTGAACGCTTGAGCTCACCTAAAGAAATCCTTGAAAAGATGGGTGGCAAATGTATTGCTGAGTATAAATATGATGGGGAAAGAATTCAAGCTCATAAAGATGGAGACAAAGTTACACTTTTTTCGAGAAGGCTTGAAAACATTACAATTCAGTATCCGGACGCTGTTGAAATAATTAGGGAAGGTATCGTTTCAAAAAAGGCTATAATTGAAGCTGAATGTGTTGCAGTTGATATCGACACTGAAGAAATGAAGCCTTTTCAGGAACTGATGCACCGGAGACGGAAGCATGGAATACAGGAGGCGGTAAAGGAGAATCCAGTTTCTTTGTTTGTGTTTGACGTTCTCTATATTGATGGGAAGGACTTGACACTGGAAACTTATCCTGTTCGCCACGAGATTCTGCAAAGTATTGTTAAAAAGCATGAAAGGTTAAAGATAGCCAAATACATAGTCACAGACAACCCAGATGAGCTGGAAAGGTTTTTTGAAGAAGCAATCGAAAATGGCTGTGAAGGGTTGATTTGCAAGTCAGTTAGTGCTGATTCTGTGTATCAAGCTGGAGCAAGAGGTTGGCTGTGGATAAAATACAAACGAGACTATAAAAGCGAGATGAGGGATACTGTGGACCTTGTTGTTGTAGGTGCATTTCATGGTAGAGGAAAAAGGGTTGGAACGTATGGCGCGCTTCTCTTAGCAGCCTATAACTCAAAGAACGATACATTTGAAACTATCTGCAAGTGCGGCTCAGGATTCACTGATGAAGATCTGGAGAAGATTCCTAAAATGATGGAACCCTATCGGATTCTTCATCGTCATTCCAGAGTTGAATCAAAGATCGAGGCAGACGTATGGTTCGAGCCGAAGATTGTTCTAGAAATAATCGGAGCAGAAATCACCCTTAGCCCAATCCACACATGTGCCACAAACGCCATACGAATAGGTAGCGGTTTGGCCATAAGATTTCCAAGATTCACAGGGAACTACCGAATAGATAAATCTGCGGAAGACGCTACAGACATCAACGAAATAATAGAGATGTATAGAGGTCAATTGAAAACAATAGAATAGATATTAGGCGAAATTAGTTAATGAGCGGTCTATTTGGCATCTTGCGTCTTCCTCGCTTCCCCGGTTTTCCGATCTTTATAGGCTCGATCCCATTATTCTGAGGTTGACGAGTCCGGAGACTATGTCCGTCGCTTTGTCGTACCATCTAAGTCTGTTTCTGAACTCCTCGCCCACTATCCTGAACTTCTTCATTCTGCTTATAGTATGCTCAACTACAACTCTTTCCTTCGCCAGCTCATGGTTGAAGCTCTTCTGCTTCATAGTGAGCTCTCCCATGCCTCTTCTTCTTTTGTATGGTGTGGTAGGGTTGAGCTCTGGGTAATCGTTCTGCACCCCGTCATAGCCACGGTCGAGGTTGCAGTTTACTTCCGGTGGAACCCTTGGATGGTTGGTCTTGAAGATGTCATAGTCATGCCGCCTCCCTCTAGCGTGGGGTGTCTTGTGTATTATTAGCCCCTTAC